>NZ_JBPQTW010000585.1:0-202 GCF_051386535.1 Streptomyces sp. URMC 127 | reverse complement strand
TGGGGCGCCTGCGGCGCCTGGCTTTCGGGCTCCTCCTCCAGCACCTCGCCGCCGAAGTTCCTGAGCAGTGCTTCCAGCCCGCCGTCGAAGCCCTGGCCGACGGCGGCGAACCGCCAGACGTCCTTCAGGTAGACGTCACCGAGCATCACCGCGCGCTCGGTGCTGAATTCGGTTCCGGTGAAGGAGTAGCGCGCGACTTCCT
>NZ_JBPQTW010000584.1:0-202 GCF_051386535.1 Streptomyces sp. URMC 127 | reverse complement strand
CGACGCGGTTGGTGAGCAGGGTTCGTACCGAGATAGGGGTGGAGTTGCCGATCCGGGCGTTGTTCGAGCAGCCCACGCCGGCGGGTCTCGCAGGGTGGGTGCAGGACGCGGGGGCGGCGAGGCGCGCTCTGGTGGCGGTGGAGCAGCGGCCGGATGTCCTGCCGTTGTCGTTCGCTCAGCGGCGGTTGTGGTTCCTGCACAA
>NZ_JBPQTW010000583.1:0-215 GCF_051386535.1 Streptomyces sp. URMC 127 | reverse complement strand
GCAGTTCTCAAGCAACGACCAGCCACCCATCACCCCGACACAACATGCCGAGTTCACTGGGGCCGGCGTCAAGAAGGAACAGACCGTAGTCCGTACCCTCAGACACCCAACAGCGTGCCCGGCCCGACCAGATGAGAGTTCACGTTCCACGCCGAAGCAGTACTAGTGATCCCACCGGATCGTGCCGAATAGTCAACGTTCCACCCATGAGCAAC
>NZ_JBPQTW010000582.1:0-215 GCF_051386535.1 Streptomyces sp. URMC 127 | reverse complement strand
ACATGCCGAGTTCACTGGGGCCGGCGTCAAGAAGGTCGAGCAACGCTCGCACCCTCAGACACCCAACAGCGTGCCCGACATCTCCAGACCCTCTAACCGTTCCACGCCGAAGCAGTACTAGGAAGAAGCACCCGATGATGCCGAATAGTCAACGTTCCACCCATGAGCAACCGTGCAAGACATTCGCTTGCAGTCGGCCATATGCTCCTTAGAAA
>NZ_JBPQTW010000581.1:0-221 GCF_051386535.1 Streptomyces sp. URMC 127 | reverse complement strand
GACCGTCCGTCCGGTGGGTTCCGCCGTGACGACCGTGAGGGCTTCCGTCGGGATGACCGCCGGGATGAGCGCGGTGGCGACCGTGGTGGCTTCCGCCGTGACGACCGTCGTGACGACAACCGCTCCGGTGGCTTCCGCCGCGATGACCGTCCGTCCGGTGGGTTCCGCCGTGACGACCGTGAGGGCTTCCGTCGGGATGACCGCCGGGATGAGCGCGGTGG
>NZ_JBPQTW010000580.1:0-225 GCF_051386535.1 Streptomyces sp. URMC 127 | reverse complement strand
ACCATCGGCGCTGAAAGGCTTAGCTTCCGGGTTCGGAATGTAACCGGGCGTTTCCCTAACGCTATGACCACCGAAACCCTATCGGTTTCGAGCGAACAAGCACACTCTTCAATTAAGTGGTTCTGCTCAAACCAGCAACTGTTCGTTGCTTCAGAACTAACACAGTGGACGCGAGCAACTGAGGACAAGCCCTCGGCCTATTAGTACCAGTCAGCTCCAACCGTT
>NZ_JBPQTW010000579.1:0-229 GCF_051386535.1 Streptomyces sp. URMC 127 | reverse complement strand
CATCATCTTCAACGCGCTGCCGCGTCGCGTGCGCCGGCGGCGTCGACACGCCGGCCCGGGGTGGCGTTACCCGCCGCCCCGGAGAAGCTAACCCGCGGGCGTCGTTAGTCCGGGCCGCGCCGGGGGTATGGGGGCGCAGTGGCGATTGTGGAGAAAGTGATCGAAGCTCCCCCGGAACAGGTCTGGGCGGTGCTGGCCGACGGGTGGACGTACAGCGACTGGGTCGTCG
>NZ_JBPQTW010000578.1:0-229 GCF_051386535.1 Streptomyces sp. URMC 127 | reverse complement strand
GCGTATTGGAAGAGGCATGTGACATGCTGAATGAAGAGCTTCGGGATTCATTGAAGCGGGATGAATTCGGCAATCCGACAGAACCGTTTCAAATCCACGGAATCACCGCATTGAATAAAATCAATCGCGGCGTTGAATTTACGGTAAAAGGCATTGTAAAAGATGATGATTATTTCAGTGCCAGCCTTGCAGTAAGACGGGTTCTCGTTCGCCAGCTGTACCAAAACAA
>NZ_JBPQTW010000577.1:0-229 GCF_051386535.1 Streptomyces sp. URMC 127 | reverse complement strand
ATACCAACGGTGTATCCGGCGTCTTTCAGACTGTGGAGGAGGTTCTTTGTGATGGTGTAGGTGTCGGTATGGGTGGCCGATGCCATGATGTAGAAGGGTGTGTGTTTCCGCTTCATAAAAGTCATCGATTCCTCATGTTTCGTCACGTGCGCGGAAGCGCCAGGGTTGTGGCGGCTGCGCTCATGGCAATTGTGTCCATAAATTAGTGTGAGCTCGGATAGTACAGAAC
>NZ_JBPQTW010000576.1:0-230 GCF_051386535.1 Streptomyces sp. URMC 127 | reverse complement strand
GGGCGCCCGTAACCCCCGGGCGCGGGGCGCGCCCCATCCCCCCGCCGCGACGGCGATCACCCCCCACCGGACAGCCCGGCGGTGCCGGACCGGCCTCGGGTCGGCACGGCACCGCCGAGCGCCGCCGCGAGGGCGGGCCGCCGCGGCGGCGGGATAGGAGGCGCGGGCGTCCTTCCCCCCGCGGCGGGCAAGGGCTCGCGGTCACCGCGCCGCACGCGTCGAAGGGCCGG
>NZ_JBPQTW010000575.1:0-231 GCF_051386535.1 Streptomyces sp. URMC 127 | reverse complement strand
CAACAGGAATAGACCTTTCTACAGTTGACGTTTCCATTCTGATCACATAAATGGCATTACCGGCGAGAACATATGCGAAATCATGTTCAGGCATAAATTTAATAGTTTCAGGCGGCTGATCTAGCAGAATGGATGTAGTAACAGTCAATGTGTCATAATCGATGACAGAAATCATATTATTGTTAAAATGCAAGACAAACACAGAGCTTTTATCCGGGGTTATTTCAATAC
>NZ_JBPQTW010000574.1:0-231 GCF_051386535.1 Streptomyces sp. URMC 127 | reverse complement strand
GCGCTGAAACATAAAACAATTGAATTTAAAGAGCGCCTTGAAAAAGGGGCGACAACTGATGATCTTCTTGTGGAAGCATTTGCTGTTGTTCGGGAAGCTTCACGCCGCGTAACCGGCATGTTTCCGTTCAAAGTCCAGCTCATGGGGGGCGTGGCGCTTCATGACGGAAATATCGCTGAAATGAAAACAGGGGAAGGGAAAACGTTAACGTCTACTCTGCCTGTTTATTTA
>NZ_JBPQTW010000573.1:0-231 GCF_051386535.1 Streptomyces sp. URMC 127 | reverse complement strand
CCTGTCCCTGATAGCCGACTTTCTGCACTTCAAGTCCAAACAAATTCCATACCGGGATCTTTCCGCTTTGTTCCGCGGCTCCATAGCCCCACGCGTTCAGCAAATCAGGATGCACGAGCATCACGCCGAGCACAATGCCAAGCAGCGGATTGCCGCCGAACCGTTTGACCGCAGACCAGCCGATTAACGCCGGCAGAAACGTAAAGGCCGTGCCCGCAATCAGGTTAATCA
>NZ_JBPQTW010000572.1:0-233 GCF_051386535.1 Streptomyces sp. URMC 127 | reverse complement strand
TGAAAAAAGCGGCTGATGAAGAGGTTTATATCGCATTTACCGGGCATTATTCAGCGGGGAAATCGTCACTGCTGAACTGCCTGTTAATGGAAAATATTTTGCCGACAAGCCCGATTCCGACAAGTGCTAACCTTGTTGTGATCAGAAACGGGGAAAAGCGTGTTCGGCTTCATACAACAGACGGAGCATACGCTGAGCTGAAGGGGGCTTATCAGAAAGACAAGGTGCAGCAA
>NZ_JBPQTW010000571.1:0-233 GCF_051386535.1 Streptomyces sp. URMC 127 | reverse complement strand
TTGTCCATGGAGCCGTACTTGTCGGCCGCGTAGTTACAGGCGGCGGCGATGTTGGCGACCGGGTCGTAGATGTCCCACGAGGTGCCCTCGACGTGGTACGCCTTGAACGTCGGGTCGATCATCTGCAGCAGACCCTTGGACGGCACACCGTTCACGGCATTGACGTCCCAGTTGTTGATGGCACGCGGGTTACCGGTCGACTCACGCATCACATTGCGCTTGATGCCGTCGTA
>NZ_JBPQTW010000570.1:0-233 GCF_051386535.1 Streptomyces sp. URMC 127 | reverse complement strand
GGCGGGACCAGGGCCAGGTGGTCATCGAGAACGTAGGCCCGCATGCCGTCCATGGGCCGGCCGATCGGCACCCCATCATTCACCTCACCGCTCACGACGTACCGGGTGGCGAACGTGGTGGTCTCCGTCGGGCCGTAACCATTAACGACGTCCAGGCCGGGGTGGGCGTCGAGGACCCGCCGCACCGCGACAGGCGAGACCACATCACCACCAGCCCACACCTGCTCCACACC
>NZ_JBPQTW010000569.1:0-237 GCF_051386535.1 Streptomyces sp. URMC 127 | reverse complement strand
AAATTTATCAGGATACAGTGCTTCCTCATGTAAAAGAAGCGGTATTAACCAAATAAAACTTGAAAATGACATAAAGGCAGCGCAGTTCGGCTGCCTTTCTCATTCTGCCCTCGTTCGGGGAGATATTTTGAAAAGCGCCTTAAAGGAGTGAATAGGATGTCTGAAGCATATAAAAACGCAGGAGTTGACATCGAAGCCGGATATGAAGCTGTAAAACGAATGAAAAAACATGTAGAG
>NZ_JBPQTW010000568.1:0-239 GCF_051386535.1 Streptomyces sp. URMC 127 | reverse complement strand
GGGATATATTTTGTTTACAATCTTACTTTCATTGGCCATACTCGTATGTGTGCCATTTATATATAAAGCGAAACGCAATACAAAAGATGTGAAGGTCAACACCATTTCAATTGATCAAAAAGACGGTCTTCCAGCCAGAAAAAAATTAAATATCCTTCATTTATCAGATCTTCACTTAGAAAACATTTCTGTTTCACCTGAAGAGCTGTATCATTTAACAAAAAATCAGCCTGTAGACA
>NZ_JBPQTW010000567.1:0-241 GCF_051386535.1 Streptomyces sp. URMC 127 | reverse complement strand
AGCCAATTTAAAATGATTGATCAACCTGAAAACGGCCGATGACTTACTATCATTATTGTAAATTGGCAACGGTATTTTACTGAAAACAAATATTTCGACCAGCTAAAATTATGATTTCTGCAATAAACTGAGTATAAAACATAAGATTTTAACCTTTACACTAACGCTTTCTGGATTACTCTTGGATCAGTTTTTAAAGTTGCTAATTGCGGGAGGTGAACATCACGATGGACATCATAAA
>NZ_JBPQTW010000566.1:0-241 GCF_051386535.1 Streptomyces sp. URMC 127 | reverse complement strand
AACGGGGGCCCTGCCGCTGTATTCATCCTCGTACTCTCTTTTTCTCTTGATCTCAGAAACTGACTGCTTTGTGCGAATTTGCGTCACCTCATGATGCGGATATGTCCAGCTTAGCTGCTCCCGGGCTTTCTCATCAAACGCAAACGGGCCGGGAACTGGTTCACCTCGGCGGATCGCTTCTAGGCGCTCGCTTTTTTCTTCCAATCTTTCTTCCAGATCATCATCCAGCAAATCATAGGAA
>NZ_JBPQTW010000565.1:0-242 GCF_051386535.1 Streptomyces sp. URMC 127 | reverse complement strand
GTCCTTCTCCGCGCAGTGGCAGTCCCCGCTCTCGGCGATCAGGACCGCGAGCAGCAGCTGGGGATCGATGCCGGCCTCGGCGGCGGACCGCCTCACGTGGTCGAGGAACTCCGGGGTGGCGTTGTCGCCGAGCCAGTTGTAGACGATCTTCTGACCGCTCCGCCGGTCGGCGCAGTCCGTCACCTGGCACAGGTTGGTGGCCCGGCTGGTCGAGCCGCGGGCGGCGGCGCAACTGCTCACAC
>NZ_JBPQTW010000564.1:0-243 GCF_051386535.1 Streptomyces sp. URMC 127 | reverse complement strand
CCCCAAGAGTTCGCAAGCAGAAAATAGCGGCTGTCGAGCCTTTCAGACAGCCGTCCGAGCAGCGGATAAATGAGCGCCCCGCTCAGCCCGAACAATCCGTAGGAAAAACCGAACTGTGTGTAGCTTGAGCCGATGTTTTTCACAAACAGAATATAAAACGGAAAGATTAAGCTGCTTGCGAAAAACACGCTGCTTTGTGATAATGTCAGCCACTTTAATTTGTTTTTCCCCATTATTTATACC
>NZ_JBPQTW010000563.1:0-246 GCF_051386535.1 Streptomyces sp. URMC 127 | reverse complement strand
GGCAGCCGTCGCTCGGCCTCGGCCTGTACGTCGTCGCCCGGCTCGCCGCCCGGCACGGCATCCGCGTCCAGCTGCGCGAGCAGCCGACCGGCGGGGTCGCCGCCGTCGTCGTCCTGCCCGTCGGCCTGCTGCCCGCCGGCCCGCCCGCCGTCACCGGCCTCGGCGACACCCCGCCCGTCCCCGGCGCCGCCGCCGTTCCCCAGGTCCACCTCCCCGGCTCCATCGCCGAGGCCAACTCCCACACCC
>NZ_JBPQTW010000562.1:0-246 GCF_051386535.1 Streptomyces sp. URMC 127 | reverse complement strand
GGGGCTTGGCCGCGGCGGGGGCCTCGCCGCCGCCGTCCTTGCCCTGACCGGCCCCGAAGACGACCGCGCCCCCGACGACGGCGGCGACAACCCCGGCGACCCCGAACGCGACCACGGCCCGGCGGCGCTTACGGGCGGCGGGCTGCGGGGCGCCCATGGTGGGCAGATCGTGAACGTAGGCCACCCCGCCCGGCCCCGCCCCCTGAGGCCGCCCCGGCGCCGGCACCGCCCCCGCAAGGCCCGCCC
>NZ_JBPQTW010000561.1:0-247 GCF_051386535.1 Streptomyces sp. URMC 127 | reverse complement strand
ACGGGGCTTTTCGTTTTTCCCCGGAGCCATCAACTCCGCACTGCCCGTTAGCCGATGGATCATGAGGCCGGAGCGGCGACTCCCCAATTGGGGAGTGATGCCCCCAGCCCAGTCCTACCAAGGGGTTCGGGTGTGTCAAGATTCGTTTGCCGCGCACGGTGCGGTCCACACACGAGCAACGAGGAAGGGCACCCCGTGCTGAACCCAAGCGCAGCGCAGGCCATCGACCCCCCCGAAGGCAGCACGG
>NZ_JBPQTW010000560.1:0-249 GCF_051386535.1 Streptomyces sp. URMC 127 | reverse complement strand
AGGAGCCGAAGCCGCCCCGCAGCACGAGCCCGAAGGCGAGCCCGTACGCCGTGAACGACCCGGCCGTGGCCAGGGACAGCAACGACAGCGCCCACACGTGCGGATCCCGGAACGCACCACCCGGATCCCGGTCCGCGGCGCCGCCCCGTACCACCGGCAGGTTGTCCATCCGCAGCGCCGCGACCACCGCGGCCAGCGCCACCAGCGGCACGTGCACCGCGGCGATCCACACCGGCGACGAGCCTCCGG
>NZ_JBPQTW010000559.1:0-249 GCF_051386535.1 Streptomyces sp. URMC 127 | reverse complement strand
TGGCGTTCAGCGCGCGGGCGATCGGGGCGGGGCTGCTCGCCGCGGTTGGTGGTCTGCTGGCCACGGTGCCGGGACTGCTGCTCGCCCTGCCGCGCAGGCTGCTCGGCGGGCGAGGAAAGAGTCCGCTCACGTGGGGTGGCCGGGTGGCCCGCCTCATCTTCAAGCGCCTGATCGTCCGGGCCCGGTTGATGTATGCCGAGGCCAGTGGCGCCTGTGACGTGCTGACCCGGTTCGAGGAGCCCGGCCGCC
>NZ_JBPQTW010000558.1:0-250 GCF_051386535.1 Streptomyces sp. URMC 127 | reverse complement strand
GCGCAGCGCCGCCGGCTCGCTGGCCGCGCGGTTCGGCGGGACGGTGGGGCACGTCTACGGCGACGCGCTCAACGGCTTCGAGGTGCGGCTGTCGGAGCGGGCCGCCAAGCGTCTCGCCGCGCACCCCGCCGTCGACTACGTCGAGCAGAACCACACGGTGACGATGGCGGCCACCCAGAGCAACCCGCCGTGGGGCCTCGACCGCATCGACCAGCGGGCCCTGCCGCTGAGCCGCTCGTACACCTACAAC
>NZ_JBPQTW010000557.1:0-250 GCF_051386535.1 Streptomyces sp. URMC 127 | reverse complement strand
GACGATCCCGGAGAGCAGGAGGCACCGCACCTCCCCGGGCTCCGCGCGCACCGCCTGCACCTGGTCGCGGAGCTGCACCGCCGCGGGGTGCCGCTCCTCGCGGGAAGCGCGCCGGGAGGCGACCTCCACGAGGAGCTGGAACAGCTCGCCGAAGGCGCGGGCCTCGGCGCCCCGGCGGCGCTCCGGGCGGCCACGGTGGAGCCCGCCCGGGCGCTCGGCCTCGCGGACGTCATCGGCACCGTGGCCCCCG
>NZ_JBPQTW010000556.1:0-254 GCF_051386535.1 Streptomyces sp. URMC 127 | reverse complement strand
CTTGTATGCCGTAGACCCCATGTCCGAAGTAAAGCTGATTCAAATACATTTCCAGCAGCTTGTCCTTGCTGTAATCCCGTTCAAGGTTGATCGCAATGATCACTTCTTTTGTTTTTCTTAAAAACGTTTTGTCATGTGTCAGAAAAATATTTTTGGCAAGCTGCTGGGTGATCGTGCTTCCGCCTTCCACCTTTCCGCCTGCTAATATATCGCGGTACACGGCCCTTCCGACAGATTTCACATCAATGCCGTGA
>NZ_JBPQTW010000555.1:0-257 GCF_051386535.1 Streptomyces sp. URMC 127 | reverse complement strand
GTGATCGCGGACATCCACTTCCAGCCGAAGTACGTGTTCGCCGCCATCGACGCCGGCTGCGCGGCGGTCCGGGTGAATCCGGGCAACATCCGGCAGTTCGACGACAAGGTGAAGGAGATCGCGAAGGCGGCCTCGGATGCGGGCACCCCGATCCGGATCGGCGTGAACGCGGGTTCTTTGGACCGGCGGCTGCTGCAGAAGTACGGCAAGGCCACGCCTGAGGCGCTGGTGGAGTCGGCGCTGTGGGAGGCCTCGCT
>NZ_JBPQTW010000554.1:0-258 GCF_051386535.1 Streptomyces sp. URMC 127 | reverse complement strand
ACTTTATGGTGATCTAGAACATCAAGCACTTTTTGTTTAATGTCTTGCTGATTCATCTCGAATCACTCCTTTTTAACGTCTCCGCTGTTACTTTTCCACATCCGGGGAAGATTTAAACAAGAAAATGCGCGCGCTATGTTTTTATCCTTTCCATTCACGCTTTAGCAAGCTGTAATAGACAAGGTCATGATGCCTGCCGTTAACGAATAAGCCGTCCCGTGCCGTTCCTTCCTCTTGAAAGCCGAGGCGCTCCGGGAT
>NZ_JBPQTW010000553.1:0-258 GCF_051386535.1 Streptomyces sp. URMC 127 | reverse complement strand
GAAGAAAGCAGCAGGCTTTCGGAGCTTGCGGCAAGAGAAGAAGTAACACTCAGTACGATTTTCCATACCATTTGGGGTATTCTGCTTCAAAAATATAATAATAACGATGACGCCGTATTCGGTTCTGTCATTTCAGGAAGACCCGCAGAAATCGAAGGCATTGAACATATGGTAGGTCTTTTCATTAACACGATACCGATTAGGGTGCAGGGGGCAAAAACACCATTTATACAGCTCATAAAAGATATGCAAAAAGAC
>NZ_JBPQTW010000552.1:0-258 GCF_051386535.1 Streptomyces sp. URMC 127 | reverse complement strand
CTCCGCCACCCTGCCCGGCCTCTTCGCCGCCCAGGCCCGCCGCACCCCCCATGCCACCGCTCTCCGCGACGGCGACCTGACCCTGTCGTACGCCGAACTCGACGCCCGCGCCAACCGGCTGGCCCACCTGCTGACCGAACGGGGTGCCGGCCCCGAAAAGCTGGTGGCCCTGCTCCTGCCGCGCTCCGCCGACCTGGTCGTCGCCGTCCTGGCCGTCCTCAAGTCCGGCGCCGCCTACCTCCCCCTGGACCCCGGCAC
>NZ_JBPQTW010000551.1:0-260 GCF_051386535.1 Streptomyces sp. URMC 127 | reverse complement strand
ATTCATGTAGGTTGCTTTTACGCCTTCGTGAGAAACAGCTGCCAGCAGTGTCACGGTTCTGTGGAAGCTGCCCGCGTAACGTTCTTTTCGATCCCGGGAATATCGCATGTAGCCACCACTTCATTTTCAGTTTGGTGTACATCCACTTTTATGCTGTCTAGGACCTCCTGTGTGTCTATTTCGTTTGTCAATATTATTTGCTTTTTTGTGTTCTATATTGTTTTAGAGGTCCTCACGGCTTCAATCCAGCTCTTTAATCC
>NZ_JBPQTW010000550.1:0-260 GCF_051386535.1 Streptomyces sp. URMC 127 | reverse complement strand
CCACGTACGTATCCTCGATGTCAATCTCCTCATCAAAAATACACGCGTCTGGCCTGTATGCAGTATACAAGCTGGACTGATCTCCCGCTTGGAGATGATCATCCTTTACAGAAGCTGCGGAGGAGCGGGGATGCCATCTTGAATAGTAATGGCATTTTTCTTTAACCCGGCACGTCCCGCAAAAACGCCCGTCTTCTTCCGGCAGCGGGTTCCACTCACTGTCCGGCCCATAGTAATTCAGGGCGCCATAAGCAAATACC
>NZ_JBPQTW010000549.1:0-261 GCF_051386535.1 Streptomyces sp. URMC 127 | reverse complement strand
CACCAGAAGGTTACAAACTGGATGAAACACCGATTGAATTCACAATAGAAAAAGGACAGTCAAAAGCTGTAGAGATCGTTGTTTCTAATCAAAAAGTAAAAATGCCAACACCTGACAAACCTGACAAACCTGCACCGGGTGGAAATGTGAAGGAAGATGGACATCATTCGAAAACCAATGGTACATCGGGTGATTCGAAAACAGAAAATCCCCTTCCAAAAACCGGAGATGCGGACAGCACGCTGACAGTAATGATCGGTA
>NZ_JBPQTW010000548.1:0-263 GCF_051386535.1 Streptomyces sp. URMC 127 | reverse complement strand
ATTTCCTGTTCTCGCCTGGATCGGAAGCGTATTTACATTTATCTACAGCATGAAATTGCTGTTTAAAACGTTCAGGGGAAGTTACCAGCCTGAGCAGCTTGAAAAACAGGCTCACGAAGCGCCGGCTGGCATGCTCGTATCTCCTGTCATTCTGGTCGCGTTTGCTGTCAGTCTCTTCTTTTTCCCAAATATCCTGTCCTACAGCTTGATTGAGCCGGCGATGAACTCGATCTATCCGACACTGCTGGACAGCCATGAGAAAT
>NZ_JBPQTW010000547.1:0-263 GCF_051386535.1 Streptomyces sp. URMC 127 | reverse complement strand
CCACCGTGCGCCCTTAAAAACTTGGCCACAGATGCTCGCGTCCACTGTGCAGTTCTCAAGCAACGACCAGCCACCCACCACCCCGACACAACATGCCGAGTTCACTGGGGCCGACGTCAAGAAGGAACAGACCGTAGTCCGTACCCTCAGACACCCAACAGCGTGCCCGGCCCGACCAGATGAGAATTCACGTTCCACGCCGAAGCAGTACTAGTGATCCCACCGGATCGTGCCGAATAGTCAACGTTCCACCCATGAGCAAC
>NZ_JBPQTW010000546.1:0-267 GCF_051386535.1 Streptomyces sp. URMC 127 | reverse complement strand
GCTCATTTCTGTTTTATCTGTGATGTCAAGGCCTGTCTGCACCTCTTGATTGACAGACTGGAACATGCCGAGAGATGTATTGATTTCCTTCACAATTTCAATGATTAATCCTTCAATCTCTTTTGCTGAATCTGCTGATTGAACTGCCAGCTTTCTCACTTCTTCCGCTACAACGGAGAAGCCGCGGCCGTACTCGCCTGCGCGCGCCGCTTCAATCGCTGCGTTTAGGGCAAGCAGGTTCGTCTGATCTGCGATACCGTTAATTAC
>NZ_JBPQTW010000545.1:0-271 GCF_051386535.1 Streptomyces sp. URMC 127 | reverse complement strand
AATATACACTAAATGCGGGGTTCTTGTGCACCGTTTTGAGTCAATAGTACGGCCGGATGCACTCCGGCCGCGTCTTGTCAGAATAAGAAATATCTTTGTCCAAGCGGAACATAATCGACAGGCTGGCAAGACAGTTCCTCTCCGTCAGCAAAGACCTGATAGGTTTTTGGATCAACTTCAATCTTCGGCAAAGCTGAGTTCAATTTCATATCCAGCTTGCTCAGCTTTCTGACATTCTTGACAGGAGAAATTCTTTTTTCCAGCCCTAAGC
>NZ_JBPQTW010000544.1:0-271 GCF_051386535.1 Streptomyces sp. URMC 127 | reverse complement strand
GCGGGGGCGGACGCGGTGCGGGCGCACTTGGAGCGGCTGGAAGCGGCTCCGGCGGAGGCCGGGGAGCCGGCGCCCGCCGAGGACCCGGAGTGGCCGCCCCCGCCGGAGGACGAGGAGTACGAGGACTTCGAGCCCTTCGAGGACGACCTTCCCGCCGACCCCGACGCGTGGAACGCCCTGCCGGCGGCCCGCCCGCACTCCACTCCGCCGCAGCGGCGCACAACCCCCACCGGGGAGCCCGGCGGTGCCGAACAAAGCCGCCCCCCGCGGT
>NZ_JBPQTW010000543.1:0-272 GCF_051386535.1 Streptomyces sp. URMC 127 | reverse complement strand
TCGATCTCGCCGTGGCCGGCTTCGCAGTGCGCGCGGAGGGCTTCGAGGAAGGCGGACGGGCCGCGGGGCTTCTTCTGGTCGGGGCCCCACCAGTGGCCGGAGCCGAGGAGGAGGGAGCGGGGGCGGGTGAAGGTGACGTAACCGAGGCGGAGTTCCTCGATGCGCTGGTGCTCCTTCATGGCCGCCTTGAAGGCGGCCATGCCCTTGCTGTCCCACGCGGGGACGGCGGGCAGGGTGGCGGCGTCGCCGCGCAGGGCGTGCGGGAGGACCTT
>NZ_JBPQTW010000542.1:0-272 GCF_051386535.1 Streptomyces sp. URMC 127 | reverse complement strand
CGACGACGACTACCGCAACGCGACGGTCGTGGCCCGTACGGGCAATGTGGTGGTCACCGTGAAGTACAGCGGCGCCGGCTTCCAGGGCGCGAAGAACCCGGCCGCGGACGACATCGCCAAGGGCGCGCAGGACGCGGCCAAGGAGGCGGTGGCGGCGGTCGCCGCGGCGAACAAGTAGCCGGCGGAAGACGCACGAACGGCGCCGCTGTACTTCACGGTGACCACCACATTGCCCGTACGGGCCACGACCGTCGCGTTGCGGTAGTCGTCGT
>NZ_JBPQTW010000541.1:0-273 GCF_051386535.1 Streptomyces sp. URMC 127 | reverse complement strand
GGCCGAGAAGCAGGCCGCCAACCGTTCCACCGAGCGCAAGGCCCTTGAGGCCAAGCCGGCCGCCCCCGCCAAGCCGGTGAAGCCCGCCGCCCCGGCCAAGCCCGCCGCTCCGGCGAAGAAGGCGTACGCCGACAACGTCGACGGCTGGATCAGTGAGGCGCTGGACATTCTGCGCGCGAAGGGCATCCCGGCGTCGTACGACGGCATCAAGCGCAATGTGATGCGTGAGTCGACCGGTAACCCGCGTGCCATCAACAACTGGGACGTCAATGC
>NZ_JBPQTW010000540.1:0-276 GCF_051386535.1 Streptomyces sp. URMC 127 | reverse complement strand
GAAATAAAAGATGCCTCTTCCATAGATTCTGCTGCAATCACATTAATACAAGCAATCACATAAGGCTCTTGTAAATAAGAAGACGGTTGGAAATTTTCTCGATAAATAGCGAGCGCTTCTTCCATCGCATGAGGTGAAAATTGAGCGCCAAATGCATAGGGTAAACCAAGCTTTGCAGCAATTTTCGCTGAATCCGTTGAGGATCCTAACACAAATACAGGCACATGCGTTCCAATACCTGGATAAGCGCGAACCTCTCCCTGCACACTCTTATCC
>NZ_JBPQTW010000539.1:0-277 GCF_051386535.1 Streptomyces sp. URMC 127 | reverse complement strand
TAGGCGATCCCCGCTACCGCGCGCTGTCCTTAGGGCTGATCACGTCGGTCACCCTGGTGGCCTTCCTCTGGCTGGGCGTCGCCACGGTCCTGCCCGAGGCCGCCGAGGACCTGGGCGGCGTCCACCTCTTCGGCTGGGCGTTCACCGCGTTCATGCTCGCCAACCTCTTCGGGACCATCGCCGCCGGCCAGGGCGCCGACCGGGGCGGCCCCACCCGCCCGTACGTGCAGGCCTTCGCCGTCTTCGTCGTCGGCTGCGTGGTCGCGGCGATCGCCTC
>NZ_JBPQTW010000538.1:0-278 GCF_051386535.1 Streptomyces sp. URMC 127 | reverse complement strand
CGCCCTCCCCGCCACCACGGCAGGGAGGGCGCCCCCGCATCGCCGTCATCTACACCGACCCTTCCCGAAGGAGTTCCCACCGTGGCGCTGACCGTCTCCCTTGTCCTCCTCGCCGGAATCGCCGTGCTCATCCTGCTCCGCACCGGCTACCTGCGAATCTGGCCCGCCCTCGCCGCCGTCCTGTTCGGCTTCACCTTCGCCTCCACCGGCATCGCCCCCACCATCACCAGCGGCATCAGCAACATCGCCGGAATGCTCAGCAGCCTCGGCTGAACCTG
>NZ_JBPQTW010000537.1:0-286 GCF_051386535.1 Streptomyces sp. URMC 127 | reverse complement strand
TCGACGGCCTGGAGGTGCGGGGCGCGGCGAAGGCGTAGCCCGGCGGCTCCGGCGGCCCGGCCGCTCCGGGCAGCCCGGCGGCCTCAGACCGCGCAGGCCCCGTCGGCGCAGGCGTCGCCCGCCTCCGCCGCCGGAGCGGTCGCTTCCGCGACCTGCTGCAGCACCTTCAGGAAGGTGGCCGGCTCCTGGCCGCCCTGGACCGCCCACTGCCCCTCGAAGACGAACGTCGGAACGGCCGTGACGCCCCGCTGCCGCGCCTCCTCGATCTCGTCCAGGACCTCGTCGT
>NZ_JBPQTW010000536.1:0-286 GCF_051386535.1 Streptomyces sp. URMC 127 | reverse complement strand
GAGAGCGCGGCCGCGGCCTTCTCGATCCCGGGAAGCAGCTTGTCCATCGGCAGCCGCACCCCGATCAGACCGGTCGAAGCGATCGCGATCTCGCCCGCGCTGTGGCCCAGCACCTCGGCGGCCTTCTCCGCGGTGGCGTGCGTGTCCTGGAAACCCTCCGGACCGGTACAGGCATTGGCGCCACCGGAGTTCAGGACGACGGCGGAGAGCTGACCGCCCTTGACGACCTGCTGCGACCACAGCACCGGCGCCGCCTTCACACGGTTGGCCGTGAACACGCCCGCAG
>NZ_JBPQTW010000535.1:0-287 GCF_051386535.1 Streptomyces sp. URMC 127 | reverse complement strand
GCCGGCGCGGGGCCGCGCCCCCGGCACCGCCGGTCTGCCCGGCCCGCGCGGAGGCGGCTCGTGAGCCCGGCCCCCCGCCACGGCCGCACGCGGTACGACGTGATCGTGGTCGGCGCGGGCCTGGCCGGCTCCCTCGTCGCCAAGGAGCTCGGGGACAAGGGCTGGCGCGTCCTCGTCCTGGAGGCCGGCACCGGCACCCACAGCAGCTGGCCCGGCCACCTCGACGCCGTGGACACCTTCTACGCCGCCCTGGCCAAGGTCCCCAACTCCCCCTACCGGCCCAATGC
>NZ_JBPQTW010000534.1:0-288 GCF_051386535.1 Streptomyces sp. URMC 127 | reverse complement strand
TCGCGGACGTCCGCGACCTGGCGCTGGAGCTGGGAGACGGTGATCCGGTCGTCGCCCACGACGGCCGCCGCCCCCGGATGGGCGGTCTGCCCGCAGGCGGTCAGGAGCGGGGCCGCGGCGAGCAGCGCGGCGGCGGTGACGGAGAGCGCGGTCCTTCGGCGGAGCATGAAGCCTCCCGGCGGCGGTCGTGCGACGGTGATCGACCTGCGTTGATCGATGGTAGGGAGTCCGGGTGGCCCGGGCCACCGATTCGACCAACGATTCGCGGGGCGCGGGGGTGTGCGGGTG
>NZ_JBPQTW010000533.1:0-292 GCF_051386535.1 Streptomyces sp. URMC 127 | reverse complement strand
CGCCCGGCCCGCCCCCGCCGCGGGAAGGTTGATCTTCAGGTCGTCCGGTTAAAGTGTCCGTGACAACTTCATCCCGCCTCGGATCGGGGGAAGCCGGTGCAAATCCGGCGCTGACCCGCAACCGTGACTACGGCCCGGCGGCCGTACGAGCCGGACCACCCGGTCCGGGCGGAAGGCTTCGGAACCGGTCGTGCCGCCTGGCGGTGCCGCCCGGTCCACCGGCACCGCCGAGGTTTGCGGAGCCGAGCCCGGTGCCACCGCGCGGTGCGCGCGGCAGGCGGCCGTGCGCGGC
>NZ_JBPQTW010000532.1:0-293 GCF_051386535.1 Streptomyces sp. URMC 127 | reverse complement strand
ATGTTCACCGCGGCGTTGATGTCCGCGGTGACGCGGCGGGATTTGACCGTACGGGGCCGGCGGCTGCGCAGGACCTGGTCCATGAGGGGGAGCAGGCCGAGCTCGGTGAGCTCGGGGAGGGCTTCGCGGGCGGCGGCGCCGGGGGCGCGGGGGCCGAAGAGGGCGGTGTAGGCGTCGTTGACGTAGGCGACGCGGTGCTCGGGGCCGTAGACGACGGCGACGAGGGCCGGGACCTTGCCGAGCGTGTCGTGGACGGAGAGGCCGTCGAGGGTGGGGACGGGGCCGTCCGGTGC
>NZ_JBPQTW010000530.1:0-293 GCF_051386535.1 Streptomyces sp. URMC 127 | reverse complement strand
CCTCGCCGCCGGGCTCGGCGAGGTCTTCGCGGGCCTGCGCGACGTCACGGCGGCCGGTGCCGAGCCCCGCGTCCGGGCGGAGGCCGGCGCCCTCACGGACGCCGCGCTGCAGGCGTCCCGCTCCCTCGCCCGCTGGTCCGTCGCACGGGTCGTGGCCCTGGCCGTGGCGGGCCAGCTGCCCCTCGTGCTCCTGCTGGCCGCCGCGCCCTGGCTGCTGGACCACGGCGTCACGGCGGGCGCCCTCGTGGGGGCGCTGGCGTACCTGACGCAGTCGCTGATGCCCGCGCTGCAGA
>NZ_JBPQTW010000529.1:0-302 GCF_051386535.1 Streptomyces sp. URMC 127 | reverse complement strand
GCCGGTGCAAGGCCTTCGGCGCCGGTGCGGACGGTACGGGGTGGGCCGAGGGCGCGGGCATGCTGCTCGTGGAGCGGTTGTCCGATGCCCGGCGCAACGGGCACCAGGTACTGGCCGTCGTGCGTGGCACTGCGGTGAACCAGGACGGCGCTTCCAACGGTCTGACGGCGCCCAACGGCCCGTCGCAGCAGCGGGTGATCCGCCAGGCGCTGGCGAACGCGGGCCTGTCCTCGGACCAGGTCGACGCGGTGGAGGCGCACGGTACGGGTACGAAGCTGGGTGACCCGATCGAGGCGCAGGCG
>NZ_JBPQTW010000528.1:0-304 GCF_051386535.1 Streptomyces sp. URMC 127 | reverse complement strand
AGCAGCTCACGGCGAACAGCGCCCGGCTCGGCCAGGACACCCTGGTCCGCCTCATCCAGTACCGGATCGTGGAGCGGGCCGGCAAGGACAACGGCGTCGAGGTCACGCGGCGCGAGCTGCAGCGGCAGCGGGCCGACGTCGAGGCGGCCAACGGCGGGGCCGCGGCGGTGCGCGCCCGGTTCCTCGCCCTCGGCATCGCGCCCGGCCAGATCGACCAAGCCCTCTCCGTGGACCTCGTCCGCGCCAAGCTCGACGGCAAGTTCGGCACCGCCCGCACGAACGAGATCCTGATGCAGACCTCCGA
>NZ_JBPQTW010000527.1:0-314 GCF_051386535.1 Streptomyces sp. URMC 127 | reverse complement strand
CCTGCTGCGACCACAGCACCGGCGCCGCCTTCACACGGTTGGCCGTGAACACGCCCGCAGCGGCCAGACGCGGCCCCCTGTTCACGACCAGGGCCAGGTCGGCGGCCCCGCTCTCCTTGATTCCCGCGGCGATGCCCGCCGCTTCGAAGCCCCTGGCTGCCGTGACGCTCACAGCGTCCCCCTGTCCGCCCGCTTGCTCGTTGCGTTGCTCGTCGTGCTGCTTGTCGCGTTCCTAGTCGTGTCGCACGGCACCAGCCGTGCCAGAAGGGTCGCGATGACCCGGCGCACACTCACGGCGCCACCCCCGCCACCCC
>NZ_JBPQTW010000526.1:0-316 GCF_051386535.1 Streptomyces sp. URMC 127 | reverse complement strand
TGGCGGTTCCGCATGTCCAACGACGTCTGGGGCACGCCCACCGTCGCCGGCGAGCTGCTGTACGTCACCTCGTTCGAGGTGCACGCCCTCGACGTGGCCACCGGCCGGCGCCAGTTCAAGACCCGCGACGTGGCCTGGGCGATGGCCGTCACCGACGGGCGCATCCACGCCTCCGACGGCCCCACGCTCTACGCCCTCGACGCGGCCGACGGCGCCGAGCGCTGGCGCCTCGCCACCGACGGCTGGGTCTACTCCCTGCGGGCCGACCGCGGCACGGTCGTCACCGGCACCCGCGGCGGCGGCGTCCAGGCCTGGG
>NZ_JBPQTW010000525.1:0-326 GCF_051386535.1 Streptomyces sp. URMC 127 | reverse complement strand
GTGGTGTGCGGTGAGGAGTCTTTGTCGTATGGGGAGTTGAATGCGCGGGCGAATCGGTTGGCGCATTGGTTGGTGGGGGAGGGGGTGGGGCCGGAGTCGCGGGTGGTGGTGTTGTTGCCGCGGTCGGTTGATGTGGTGGTGGCGGTGTTGGCGGTGGTGAAGGCGGGGGGTGTGTATGTGCCGGTGGATCCGGCGTATCCGGTGGAGCGGGTGGAGTTGATGGTGCGGGATTCGGGTGCGGTGGTGGTGGTTGATGAGGGGGTGATGAGGCGTGATGTGAGTGGTTTTCCGGTGTCGGATCCGGTGGTGCGGGTGGGTTCGGGGGG
>NZ_JBPQTW010000524.1:0-345 GCF_051386535.1 Streptomyces sp. URMC 127 | reverse complement strand
GGCCCGGCCGGTCCCATGGGCTCCGCCGAGCGGACGGCGACCGCCGGCGACGTCCTGGCCGGCTACCTGCAGGGCCAGGCGGTGGAGTTCCTGCGCAGCCTGCGCCTGCACGGCGAGAGCGGCGCCGACGCCGACGAGGCGGGGGAGGCGGCGCGGCTGCTGCGCCGCTCGGCCCGGCGCATCGCCGGGGCCCTCTACGTCTACCGCCCGCTCACGGACACCGACTGGACGGACCGGATCCGTACGGAACTGGTGTGGCTGTCGGAGCTGCTGGGCAGGGAGCACGCCTACGCGGCGCGGCTCGCCCGGCTGCGGGGGGCGCTGCACCGGCTGTCCGGCGCGGAG
>NZ_JBPQTW010000523.1:0-347 GCF_051386535.1 Streptomyces sp. URMC 127 | reverse complement strand
GTGGTGGGGGTGGCGGGGGTGGTGTAGGCGATGAGGCGCTTATCCCCCAGCTGGTCCTCCCGTACGACAATCAGTGCCTCGTCCACAGCGGGATGCCGGCGCAGAACCGCTTCGATCTCCCCAGGTTCGACACGGAAGCCGCGGATCTTGACCTGGTCATCCGCACGGCCGAGGTATTCCAGCTGCCCGTCCCGGTTCCAGCGGACCAGGTCCCCCGTGCGATACATCCGAGCACCAGCACCAACACCATCGCCCGTGTACGGATCGGCCACGAACCGCTCAGCGGTCAGCGCCGGACGGTCCACATAGCCGCGGGCCACCCCTGCACCGGCGAGATACAGCTCTCC
>NZ_JBPQTW010000522.1:0-362 GCF_051386535.1 Streptomyces sp. URMC 127 | reverse complement strand
GGGCGTACGGGCTGCCCGTCGGGTGCAGACGGCCGGTGCATCAGGGTCTCCCTCCCGCCCCGACCCGCGTCATGATCTCGCAGAGTGCGCGGTCGTCGAAGACGCGTGTGGCCGGGATCCGCACGGTGGTCCTCTGCCTGCCGGTGACGGGGTGGCCGGCGAGGTTCGTCCAGTAGCAGCAGTGCCTCAGGTGGAGGCTGTCGTGGCCGGCGCGCAGCCAGTCGTCGCGCGATCTGGGCACGATCATGACGACGAGGATCCTGTGGACGGCGACGGGGGTGCGGGCGAGCTTCGCCAGGTGGTCGTTGCGGAGGGTGAAGGCGAAGGTGGGCGCCGGGGCGGCCCGGCCGGCGGGGCGCGCG
>NZ_JBPQTW010000521.1:0-371 GCF_051386535.1 Streptomyces sp. URMC 127 | reverse complement strand
ACTGGCGATTGGGACGAAGTCGTAACAAGGTAGCCGTACCGGAAGGTGCGGCTGGATCACCTCCTTTCTAAGGAGCATATGGCCGACTGCAAGCGAATGTCTTGCACGGTTGCTCATGGGTGGAACGTTGACTATTCGGCACAGTTCATGATCTCTCTGTTAGTACTGCTTCGGCGTGGAACACAGGATGGGTGAGTGGCTGGGCCGGGCACGCTGTTGGGTGTCTGAGGGTGCGAGCGTTGCTCGACCTTCTTGACGCCGGCCCCAGTGAAGCACTGCGTGAGTGGTGTGTGATGGGTGGCTGGTCGTTGCTTGAGAACTGCACAGTGGACGCGAGCATCTGTGGCCAAGTTTTTAAGGGCGCACGGTGG
>NZ_JBPQTW010000520.1:0-377 GCF_051386535.1 Streptomyces sp. URMC 127 | reverse complement strand
GCATTGACGTCCCAGTTGTTGATGGCACGCGGGTTACCGGTCGACTCACGCATCACATTGCGCTTGATGCCGTCGTAGGACGCCGGGATGCCCTTGGCGCGCAGAATGTCCAGCGCCTCGCTGATCCAGCCGTCGACGTTGTCGGCGTAGGCCTTCTTCGCCGGAGCGGCGGGCTTGGCCGGGGCGGCCGGCTTGGCCGGGGCAGCGGGCTTGGCGGCGGGCTTGGCCTCGATGGCCTTGCGCTCGGTGGAACGGTTCGCGGCCTGCTTCTCGGCCCGCTCCTTCTCAGCGCTCGCCTTGCCGGCGTCGGCCTTGGCGGCCATGACGGCGGCGTCGGTGCGCTGCTCCAGCACGTCCTGCTGCGTCTCACCGAACGC
>NZ_JBPQTW010000519.1:0-381 GCF_051386535.1 Streptomyces sp. URMC 127 | reverse complement strand
GATCTCGGCCTGCCACCAGGCGGGGGACCGCTCCTCGTCCTCGGCGGCCGCATCGATCATGATCTGCGAGATCGTCGTGTAGGTGCGCACCCAGGCGGCTTCTGCGGCCTCGTTCCAGGTGTCCGGGGCGTAGCGGCCGAGCGCGGCGATCAGGCATTCGCCGACCGCGGGGTAGTGCTCGGGCAGGGTGCCGTACTTCCGGTGCCCGCGGCCGAGCCGGGAGAGGTAGGCGGTGAGGGTGGCGGCGTCCTCGGCGTGCCGGGCGGCGGTCAGCAGCGCCTTGAAGAGGCGGTCGCGCTGGGCGTCCATGGCTGCGGGGAAGAGGGCGCGGAGATCGGGGTGCCGGAGGAACAGGAGGGCGTAGAAGTACGAAGTGGCCTT
>NZ_JBPQTW010000518.1:0-387 GCF_051386535.1 Streptomyces sp. URMC 127 | reverse complement strand
CCGCGTCACCGACCCTCGCGCCACTGCCCCCGGCGTCACCGACCCCCGCGTCACCGGCCTGCTCGACGCGCTCGCCGAGGTGTGGCAGCTCGTGCTGCGCGTCCGCCCCGTACCCGAGGACGACTTCTTCGCCCTCGGCGGCGACTCCCTCCTGGCCGCCGAAGCCGTCACCCGCACCCTGGCCGTCTTCCAGCTCGACGCGGGCCTCGGCTCCACCCTGGTCAGGGCCCTGCTGGCCGCGCCCACGCTCGCGGGCTTCGCCGAAGCCGTGCGCGAGGCGCGCGACGGGACCCGGCGGCACGCCGCACCCGCCGAGGCCGTCGACTTCCGCCGCGAGGCCGAGCTCGGCTTCCGGCTCCCGCCCGCCGAGGGCCCCGCCCCCCGCCC
>NZ_JBPQTW010000517.1:0-392 GCF_051386535.1 Streptomyces sp. URMC 127 | reverse complement strand
GCGAGCCTGGCGGCGTATGCGCATCAGGATGTGCCGTTCGAGTATCTGGTGGAGGTGCTCAACCCGCAGCGCTCGACCTCCCACCACCCGCTCTTCCAGGTGATGCTCGCCCTCCAGAACGCTCCACGCGGCGAGTTCGCCCTGCCCGGCGTGCGGGCCACGACCGAACCCGTCGGCACGGGCGTCTCCCGGGTGGACATGTCCATCAACCTCGGTGAGCAGTACGACGCGGCCGGCACGCCCGAAGGCCTCGTCGGCATGGTCGAGTTCTCGTCGGATCTGTTCGAGCGGTCGACGGTTGATGCGTTGATGGCGCGTTGGTTGCGGTTGCTGCGGGAGTGGGTGGCTGATCCGGGCGTGCCGTTGGGTGCGGTTGATGTGGTGGCCGGCGC
>NZ_JBPQTW010000516.1:0-398 GCF_051386535.1 Streptomyces sp. URMC 127 | reverse complement strand
CGGCGGTGCCGGGGGCGGGGCGCTCTTGAGGACGGCGGCGGGCCCGTCGGCCGGGTTGCCGAAGCGCAGGACGGTGCCGGGGCCCACGTCGAGGAGCTGCACGCGCCGGCCCTCGGCCCAGGTGCCGTTGGTGCTGCCGGTGTCCTCGACGGCCCAGTGGTCGGCGACCGGGCGCAGCACGGCGTGGTGCCAGGAGACGCGGGCGTCGTGCAGCACGATGTCGCTCTGCGGGTCGCGCCCCACGTGGTAGACGCGGCTCGGGGTCATCGTCTGCGAACCGCCGTCGGACTCGACCACGAGTTCGGGGGCGGAGGGCACGACGGGCCGCTCTCCCATACCGGTAATTTTACGGCGGGCCGCCCTGCCCCGCCTGCCGGTGGCACGGGGGCGGCGGGGAC
>NZ_JBPQTW010000515.1:0-399 GCF_051386535.1 Streptomyces sp. URMC 127 | reverse complement strand
AACCCGACAACATCGGCATGCGTCACCTCCACACCCTTGGGCAACCCCGTCGACCCCGACGTATACATCACATACGCGGCCTCCGAACCATCCACCACCGGGCTACTGACGGGTGCCGACTCCCAGTTGCCTCCCATCACATCGGCGTCGATCACCAGCGCCAACCGTGCATCCTCAGCGATGAACTGCAACCGTTCCGCGGGGTAGGCGGGGTCAAGCGGGACGTAAGCCCCGCCGGCCTTCAGTACGGCCAGCATCGCCACGATCGCCTCTACGGACCGCCCGAGCGCAACACCCACCCGGCTCCCCGCACCCACACCCTGCCGCACAAGCCAGCCCGCCAACCGGCCGGCCCGCTCCTCCACCTCCCGATACGACCACTCCCGCTCACCCGCCACC
>NZ_JBPQTW010000514.1:0-406 GCF_051386535.1 Streptomyces sp. URMC 127 | reverse complement strand
ACGACGGCGGCAAGAGCAGCTCCAGCAGCAGCGGCAAGGAGCAGAACAAGGTCGATGCCGCGGCCGCCAAGGAAGCCTCCAAGGCGCAGATCAAGATCTCCCAGAAGGACGGCTCGGCCAACGCGGGCATCGCGGCGGACAACGCCAAGGTCACCGTCAGCGACGGCACGCTCACGAGCGTCAAGATGACCACGGACAAGGGCACCCCGGTCGAGGGCACGATATCGCCGGACAAGACGTCCTGGCAGCCCAAGGCGCAGCTGGAGCGCTCGACCAAGTACAAGATCGTGGTCGAGGCCGTGGACTCCGCGGGCCGCAAGGCCACGGAGAACTCCTCGTTCACCACCGTCTCGCCCACCAACAGCTTCATCGGCTCCTTCACGCCGGAGGACGGCTCGACCGTCGG
>NZ_JBPQTW010000513.1:0-406 GCF_051386535.1 Streptomyces sp. URMC 127 | reverse complement strand
TGTAGTAGGTAAGCGATGGGGTGACGCAGGAAGGTAGTCCAGCCCGGGCGGTGGTTGTCCCGGGGTAAGGGTGTAGGGCGCTGTCCAGGCAAATCCGGACAGCATGAAGCCTGAGACCTGATGCCGAGCCGATTGTGGTGAAGTGGATGATCCTATGCTGTCGAGAAAAGCCTCTAGCGAGTTTCATGGCGGCCCGTACCCTAAACCGACTCAGGTGGTCAGGTAGAGAATACCGAGGCGTTCGGGTGAACTATGGTTAAGGAACTCGGCAAAATGCCCCCGTAACTTCGGGAGAAGGGGGGCCATTTCTGGTGATCGGATTTACTCCGTGAGCTGGGGGTGGCCGCAGAGACCAGCGAGAAGCGACTGTTTACTAAAAACACAGGTCCGTGCGAAGCCGTAAGGC
>NZ_JBPQTW010000512.1:0-407 GCF_051386535.1 Streptomyces sp. URMC 127 | reverse complement strand
GGACCCCCCGACCGTCACCGCGGGAGCCGTGCCGCCCCCGGCGCCGCACCCCTCGCAGCCCCTGCCGCCGACCGCGCCCGCGCCCTCCCCGGCCCCGTACGGCTATCCGCAGCCCGGCCCGTACGGTTCCGGCCAGGCGGGCCACGCCCCGGGCCCGCACGACTCGGGCAGCACGTACGTCACCGGCTACCTCCCCTACGGGCCTCCCGCGCCGCGCCGTTCGCGGACGCCGCTCATCCTCGCCGCCGTGGTGGCCGCGGGGCTGATCGCCGGAGGAGGAACGGTCTTCCTGCTCAAGCAGAACGGCGCGAAGGACAACGCCGCCGGCCCGGCGAGCTCCTCTTCACAGGCGGCCTCCCCCGGCTCCCCCGGCGCGTCGTCCCCGCCCGCCTCGCCCGCCACGGGAC
>NZ_JBPQTW010000511.1:0-409 GCF_051386535.1 Streptomyces sp. URMC 127 | reverse complement strand
TCGTGGGAGGCGTTCGAACGGGCCGGCATCGACCCCGCCTCGGTGCGGGGCAGCAAGACCGGTGTCTTCGCGGGCGTGATGTACCACGACTACGGCGGACGCGTGAAGACGGCTCCCGACGGCATGGACGCCTACCTGGGCAGCGGCAGCGCGGGCAGCATCGCCTCGGGGCGCGTGTCGTACACGTTCGGCCTGGAAGGCCCGGCGGTCACGGTCGACACGGCCTGCTCGTCCTCGCTCGTGGCCCTGCACCTGGCGACCCAGGCGCTGCGCACGGGGGAGTGCTCGATGGCCCTCGTCGGTGGTGTCACCGTCATGGCGACTCCGTCGACGTTCGTGGAGTTCAGCCGGCAGCGGGGTCTGTCGGCGGACGGCCGGTGCAAGGCCTTCGGCGCCGGTGCGGACGGTA
>NZ_JBPQTW010000510.1:0-412 GCF_051386535.1 Streptomyces sp. URMC 127 | reverse complement strand
GATGGGGTGCCGATCGGCCGGCCCATGGACGGCATGCGGGCCTACGTTCTCGATGACCACCTGGCCCTGGTCCCGCCGGGAGTGCCGGGAGAGCTGTATCTCGCCGGTGCAGGGGTGGCCCGTGGTTATGTGGACCGTCCGGCGCTGACTGCTGAGCGGTTCGTGGCCGATCCGTACACGGGCGATGGTGCGCGGATGTATCGCACGGGGGATCTGGTCCGATGGAACCGGGACGGGCAGCTGGAATACCTCGGCCGTGCCGATGACCAGGTCAAGATCCGCGGCTTCCGTGTCGAACCCGGGGAGATCGAAGCAACGCTTCGCCTGCACCCGGCCGTGGCGGATGCGCTCGTAGTGGTGCGGGAGGACCAGCCCGGGGACAAGCGCCTCATCGCCTACACCACCCCCGCCA
>NZ_JBPQTW010000509.1:0-425 GCF_051386535.1 Streptomyces sp. URMC 127 | reverse complement strand
CTGATCGGGGTGCGGCTGCCGATGGACAAGCTGCTTCCCGGGATCGAGAAGGCCGCGGCCGCGCTCTCCGCGCACGGTGGTGAGAAGGCGGCCATTGCGATCAAGACGACCGACACCGTCCACAAGACCGCTGTCGTCCAGAGTGAGGAGGGCTGGACGGTGGGGGGTATGGCCAAGGGGGCGGGGATGCTCGCTCCGGGCCTGGCGACCATGCTGGTCGTGCTGACCACTGACGCCGATGTCGACTCCGGCGGGCTGGATGCGGCGTTGCGTGCTGCGACGCGGACGACGTTCGACCGGGTCGATTCCGACGGGTGTATGTCGACCAACGACACGGTGCTGCTGCTGGCCTCGGGTGCCTCCGGCCTCACGCCCGCCCAGGACGCCTTCGCCGAAGCCGTCCGCGCCGTGTGTGATGACCTTGC
>NZ_JBPQTW010000508.1:0-441 GCF_051386535.1 Streptomyces sp. URMC 127 | reverse complement strand
CCCCGGACCCCGCCGCCGTCCCCGACACCGCCGCGGCCCTCCTGAACTTCGACGGCATCTCCTACGCCAAGGGCGCCTCCGCCCTGCGCCAGCTCGTCGCCTGGCTCGGCGAGAAGGACTTCCTCGCGGGCATCAACGACCACTTCACCCGCCACCGCTTCGGCAACGCCGCCCTCGCCGACTTCCTCGACTCCCTCGCCCGCCGCACCGACCGCGACGTCCACGCCTGGGCGGACCGCTGGCTGCGCACCAGCGGCGTCGACACCCTCACCCCCGCCGTCACCGAGACCGACGGCCACTGGCACCTCACCGTCGGCCGGGACGGCACCCGCCCCCACCGCGTCGCCGCCGGCGCCTACGACCGCGACCCCGCCGACCCCGCCCGCCTCGTCCTCCGCGAGCGCTTCGAACTGGACCTGCCGCAGGACAAAGCCTCCGCAC
>NZ_JBPQTW010000507.1:0-443 GCF_051386535.1 Streptomyces sp. URMC 127 | reverse complement strand
CCTCCCGCCCCGCGCGGGACGGGCCGTCGCGTCCGGCACGCCCGGAACCCTCCTCACACCTGCAGGCACGAGAAGCAGAGAGACGTCATGCCCCTCGATCCCGCGCGCGTCCTGAGCGCCTATCTGCGCGCCCAGGCCTACCGCGCCCCCAACCCCGAGCCCGAGCCCGAGCACGCCGCCACCGCCGGCGGCGAGCAGCCTCCGGCCGCCGCCCCGGCCGCCACTCCGGAACCGCCCGACCCGGCGGGCCTCCCGCACGCCCCGCCGCCGACGGCGGAAGCCGGGCTCGCCGCGCCCAGCGGCGCGCAGCGCAGGCCCGGCCTGTTCGCCCGGCTGCTGCTGTACGTACGGCAGGGATAGCCGGCGGCGCGCTGCCCGCCCCTCCGCGGCCGGTCCTCGGCCTTCAGCAGGGCGAACTCCGGCGGCTCGTAGCCGGCGAACGT
>NZ_JBPQTW010000506.1:0-448 GCF_051386535.1 Streptomyces sp. URMC 127 | reverse complement strand
AGCTCGGCCTCGGTGGACGGGTGGGCGTCGAGGACTTCCTGGGCGTACCGCCGCAGCCGTACGAGCCGCCGCACCTGGTGCCAGGGCGCGTCCTGCAGCCCCTCAGCGGGCGGCCCGTCGGGGGCGGGGGCGGCGGCGAGGCCGTGGGCGAGGGCCTCGGCGTTGTACGGGTGGCCGGCGACGGCCAGCGGGAGCGCGTCCGCGGCCTCGGCCAGCCGCCGCTGGATCTGCTCGGCGAGCCGGGGGAGGGCCTCGCACGCGGGGACGCCGCGCGCGCCGGCGTCGAGGGGCGTCTCGGAGGCGAGGAGGGCCGCGGCGTCGGCGACGGCGTGGAAGCGCGAGGTGCCGAGCGCCTGCAGGGCCGCGGAGTGGGCGCGCGTCCGGGCGAGGGTGAGCTGCCGCTCCAGCAGGGCGCCCGCCCGGGCGGCCCCCACCGTCAGACCGCTGC
>NZ_JBPQTW010000505.1:0-459 GCF_051386535.1 Streptomyces sp. URMC 127 | reverse complement strand
AGCACACGCCGCGGCCCCCACCGCAACACCTGCCCCACCGCAGCATCCCGCCACGCCCGCATCTCACCCAACGGAATAGGACCACCCGAATAACTCGAATTCCACCCCGTGAAATCCTCACCCCACTCCGACACCACCGAACCCGAATACACCGAGTCGTAAATTCCCTGCCATTCGCCCAGCTGCTCGTCCACGGCGTCCGCTGCAGGCTCGTCGGAGGCGGGCACGACGTAGCCCACCAGGCGCTTGTCGCCGGGCCGGTCCTCACGCACCACGACGACCGCCTGGTCGACACCGGGGTGGCTGCGCAGGACGGTCTCGATCTCACCGGGTTCGATGCGGAAGCCGCGGACCTTCACCTGATCGTCCGCACGCCCCACGTACTCCAGCTCACCACCGGAATTCCACCGCACCACATCACCCGTGCGATACATCCGCGAACCATCACCAGCAAACGGA
>NZ_JBPQTW010000504.1:0-471 GCF_051386535.1 Streptomyces sp. URMC 127 | reverse complement strand
GGCGGCGGGTGCGGGGGCATGGGCGTGAGCAGCCGGAGCCTGCGGGGCGTAGCCGCCGCCACCGCTGCCGCCGTAACCGCCTCCACCTCCGCCTCCTCCGAAGCCACTGCCGCCGCCGAAGCCGCCTGCGGGGCCGCCCGCCGGGGTGCCGCCCCCCGTACCGACGACGAGCTCGATCTTCCACGGCATCTGGCCCTGGTAGGCGTCGTTGATCGCCTGGCGGAGGACTTCCTCGCTGCCGCTGTTGGCGAAGCTGTCGCGGGCGCCGGCGTTGGCGAAGCCGACCTGCAGGGTGGTGCCGTCGAAGCCGACGACCTCGGCGTTCTGGCTGAGGACGATCCAGGTGAAGCGGCGGCGGTTCTTGACCGCGTCCAGGATGGCGGGCCACATCTGGCGGACCTGGCCGGGGTCGCCGACGGGGCTGCCGGCCTGGGAGCCGGCGCCGGCGGCGGCCGCTGCGGGGGCGGGCGC
>NZ_JBPQTW010000503.1:0-478 GCF_051386535.1 Streptomyces sp. URMC 127 | reverse complement strand
GTCCTCCACGAAGTCTTACCTCCGCTTCAACCTGCCCATGGCTAGATCACTCCGCTTCGGGTCTTGGGCGCGCTACTCAATCGCCCTATTCGGACTCGCTTTCGCTACGGCTTCCCCACACGGGTTAACCTCGCAACACACCGCAAACTCGCAGGCTCATTCTTCAAAAGGCACGCAGTCACGAGAACAAGGCAAGCCTTGTTCCGACGCTCCCACGGCTTGTAGGCACACGGTTTCAGGTACTATTTCACTCCGCTCCCGCGGTACTTTTCACCATTCCCTCACGGTACTATCCGCTATCGGTCACCAGGGAATATTTAGGCTTAACGGGTGGTCCCGCCAGATTCACACGGGATTTCTCGGGCCCCGTGCTACTTGGGTGTCGCACAAGCAAGCCGTATAGATTTCAGCTACGGGGGTCTTACCCTCTACGCCGGACCTTTCGCATGTCCTTCGCCTATCCATACGGTTTCTGACT
>NZ_JBPQTW010000502.1:0-483 GCF_051386535.1 Streptomyces sp. URMC 127 | reverse complement strand
AGATTTCAGCTACGGGGGTCTTACCCTCTACGCCGGACCTTTCGCATGTCCTTCGCCTATCCATACGGTTTCTGACTCGCCGACCAGCCGGCAGACTGATCAAGAGAACTCCCACAACCCCGTATACGCAACCCCTGCCGGGTATCACACGCATACGGTTTGGCCTCATCCGGTTTCGCTCGCCACTACTCCCGGAATCACGGTTGTTTTCTCTTCCTGCGGGTACTGAGATGTTTCACTTCCCCGCGTTCCCTCCACACTGCCTATGTGTTCAGCAGCGGGTGACAGCCCATGACGACTGCCGGGTTTCCCCATTCGGACACCCCCGGATCAAAGCTCGGTTGACAGCTCCCCGGGGCCTATCGCGGCCTCCCACGTCCTTCATCGGTTCCTGGTGCCAAGGCATCCACCGTGCGCCCTTAAAAACTTGGCCACAGATGCTCGCGTCCACTGTGCAGTTCTCAAGCAACGACCAGCCACCCA
>NZ_JBPQTW010000501.1:0-487 GCF_051386535.1 Streptomyces sp. URMC 127 | reverse complement strand
CGCGGTCCTGGTGATCGGCACCCTGGTGCTCCAGCTCGCCTTCATCGCCTCGTACGTGGGCGCCTTCCACAGCCCCCGGCCGCGGGACGTCGCCCTCGGCATCGTCGCCCCGCAACAGATCGCCGGGCAGCTGGGGCAGAAGCTCGACGGGCTGCCGGGCGATCCCCTGGCCCCGCGCGTCGTGGACGGCGGCGAGGCCGCGGCCACCCGGAAGATCCGCAACCGCGACCTCGACGCGGCGCTGATCGTCGACCCGCGCGGCACCACCGACACCCTGCTGGTCGCAAGCGGCGCGGGCGCCTCCCTCGCCCAGGCCACCGAGGCGGTGCTCACCCGCGCCGAGGCGGCGGAGGGCCGTACGGTACGGGTCAGGGACGTCGCGCCCGCCGCGGCCGGCGACGCCCGCGGCCTGACCGCGTTCTACCTGGTGGTCGGCTGGTGCGTGGGCGGCTACCTGTGCGCCGCGATCCTCGCCATCAGCGCCGGC
>NZ_JBPQTW010000500.1:0-491 GCF_051386535.1 Streptomyces sp. URMC 127 | reverse complement strand
GGCCCCCGGCAGCCCGTCGCCCCGCTCCCCCTTGTGGCCCCGCATGAGCCTGCGGACGAGCCGGACCATCTCCGTCGGCTCGAAGGGCTTCGCCAGGAACGCGTCGACTCCCGCCGAGCGGCCGCCCTCGACCTCCAGCTGGGTGCAGGCGCTGATGATCGCGATCGGTATGTCGCACGTCCGGGCGTCGGAACGCAGCCGGGCCGCGGTGTTCAGCCCGTCCAGCCGGGGCATGACGACATCCAGCGTCACCACATCGGGCCGCACACGGTGCACGATCTCCAGACACTCGGCACCATCGGCCGCGGTCACGACCTCGAAGCCTTCGAGCTCGAGGTTGACCCTGATCAGCTGCCGGATGACCTTGTTGTCGTCGACGACAAGGACCCGGCCGGACAAGCCAGGCACACCCCGAGAGTAAGCGCGCCCGCCACGCTGCGTCCGGGTTTTCCCCACTTCCACCCCGTGCGGGCGAGCTCCCCCTGTCTCTT
>NZ_JBPQTW010000499.1:0-497 GCF_051386535.1 Streptomyces sp. URMC 127 | reverse complement strand
GTGATGGTCAACGCCTACCGGCAGCTGGCCGCGCAGTGCGACTATCCGCTGCACCTGGGTGTGACCGAGGCCGGTCCGGCGTTCCAGGGCACGATCAAGTCCGCGGTGGCGTTCGGTGCGCTGCTGTCGGAGGGGATCGGGGACACGATCCGGGTGTCGCTGTCGGCGCCGCCGGCGGAGGAGATCAAGGTCGGTATGCAGATCCTGGAGTCCCTGGGGCTGCGGCAGCGCCGGCTGGAGATCGTCTCGTGTCCGTCGTGCGGGCGGGCGCAGGTGGACGTGTACAAGCTCGCGGACCAGGTCAGTGCCGGTCTGGAGGGCATGGAGGTGCCGCTGCGCGTCGCGGTGATGGGCTGTGTGGTGAACGGTCCGGGTGAGGCGCGTGAGGCCGATCTGGGGGTGGCCTCGGGCAACGGCAAGGGGCAGATCTTCGTGAAGGGCGAGGTCATCAAGACCGTGCCGGAGTCGAAGATCGTGGAGACCCTCATCGAGGAAGC
>NZ_JBPQTW010000498.1:0-503 GCF_051386535.1 Streptomyces sp. URMC 127 | reverse complement strand
AGGTTGAGGAACCGGCCGAGGAGCCGGCTGGCCCACGGGTGGGCGGCGAGGGTCCTGCGGTACGCCTCGGCCAGGCCGCGGAGCTGATCGCGCCAGTCGGCGTCCTCGTCGGACAGGTCCGGCAGCGCCATCTCGCTGCAGATCTCGTCGAGGGCGTACTCCAGGAGGTCGTCCTTGTTGTCGACGTACCAGTAGACCGACATGGCGGTCACGCCGAGCTCGGTGGCAAGGCGCCGCATGGAGAACTTCTCCAGGCCCTCGGCGTCGAGAAGGCGGATGGTCGCCGCGACGATCCGCTCGCGATCGAGGTTGCCCTGGTCGTCCCGGCGCCGCGGGGCGGCGGCCGACTTCCCGGACAGCCACACGCTGGTCCGCGGATTGCTCGTCTGCTTACCGCCGGCCATTCCCTGGTGCCTCCCTGTCCTCGACCATACGCCCGAAATGCTAGGCCCTGCGCCCACGGCCCGGGGCGGGCGGTAGGGGCGGGGCGGTCCGGGGCGCTA
>NZ_JBPQTW010000497.1:0-522 GCF_051386535.1 Streptomyces sp. URMC 127 | reverse complement strand
CTACTGCTCCTCGCTGGCCGCCAGCGGCCCCGGCCGGCTGCGCCGCGAGGACGACACCCCCGCACCCGTCTCCGCCTACGGCCGCAGCAAGCTCGGCGGCGAGGACGCCCTGCACCGGGCGGCCGGCCGGCTGCCCGCCCTCACCGTCCGGCCCCCCATCGTCTACGGGCCGGGCGACCGCCACTTCCTGCCCCGCCTCGCCGCGGCCGCCAGGACCGGCCTGCTCCCCGCCGTCGGCCCCCGCGGCCCCCGCCGCTACTCCCTCCTGCACGTCGACGACCTCTGCCGGGCCCTGCTCGCCGCCGCCGAGCACGGCAGGCCCGGCGCCGTCCACCACGTCAGCGACGGCACCGAACACCTGTGGAGCGACATCGGCGCGGCCGTCGCCGCCGCCTTGGGCAGGCGCCCGCCCCGCGTGCTGCACCTGCCCGCGCCCCTGGCCCTGGCCGCCGCCCGCGCCCTGGGCCGCACCGGCATGCTCAACCCCGACAAGGTCGGCGAGGCCCGCCACCCCTCCTGGAC
>NZ_JBPQTW010000496.1:0-529 GCF_051386535.1 Streptomyces sp. URMC 127 | reverse complement strand
GCGCCGGCCACCACATCAACCGCACCCAACGGCACGCCCGGATCAGCCACCCACTCCCGCAGCAACCGCAACCAACGGTCGAGCAAGGAGGTCACTGTGGCGGTGTCGAACAGCTCCGTGGAGGACTCTGCCAAGCCAGTGAGTCCCTGGGGCACGCCGTCGGCGCCGTGCCGCTCGGTGAGGTTGATCGACAGGTCCATGCGGGACACACCGGTTCCGACAGGCTCCCCGGTGACCTCAATGCCAGGAAGGGAGAACCGGGAGGCCGGTGCGTTGTGCAGGCCGAGCATCACCTGGAAGAGCGGGTGGTGGGAGGTCGAGCGCTGCGGGTTGAGCACCTCCACCAGATATTCGAACGGCACATCCTGATGCGCATACGCCGCCAGGCTCGCCTCCCGCACCCGGCCGATCAGATCCGTGAACGTGGGGTCGCCGGAGGTGTCGGTACGCAGCACGAGCGTGTTGACGAAGAACCCGACCAGGTCGTCCAGCGCCTCATCCGTCCGCCCCGCGATCGGCGAACCCAACG
>NZ_JBPQTW010000495.1:0-536 GCF_051386535.1 Streptomyces sp. URMC 127 | reverse complement strand
CTGGTGGAGGCGGAGGCGGTGGTCGTGGCGGCGTCGGGGACGTCCGGTGCGGGCAAGGCGGCCAAGCCGCACCTCCTCGGCTCCGAGGTCATGGGCTCCGTCAGCGCCTACGGCGTGGGCGGCGGCCATCGGCACACGCCCGAGATCGTCCAGAACCTCTCCGCCGTCGCCGGACGGCCCGTCAAGGTCTCGTTCACCCCCCTCCTCGTGCCGATGCCGCGCGGCATCCTCGCCACCTGTAGCGCCGAGGTGCGCCCAGGAGTGACCGCCGACGCGCTCCGCACGGCTTACGAACAGGCCTATGCGGACGAGCCGTTCGTCCACCTCCTGCCCCCGGGGCAGCAGCCCTCGACCGGCGCCGTGACGGGTTCCAATGCCGCGCTGGTGCAGGTGGTGCTGGACGAGGCGGCGGGGCGGGTCGTGGTGGTGAGTGCGATCGACAACCTCACCAAGGGCACCGCGGGTGGTGCGGTGCAGAGCATGAACATCGCTCTGGGGCTGCCGGAGGGGCTGGGGCTCGGGGTGGCGGGGGTGGC
>NZ_JBPQTW010000494.1:0-538 GCF_051386535.1 Streptomyces sp. URMC 127 | reverse complement strand
TCGACGAGGGGGCGGAGGGGGTCGGGGACGTGGGGTGCGGTGCCGACGCCGAGGACGATGTTGCGGGTGTAGGTGCGGCCGAGGGCTTCGGCTTCGCCGTCGGTGTCGAGTTGGGTGAAGTCGATTTCGAAGAGGTTGCGTTCGGGGTTCCAGCGGATGGCGTCGATCTGGTGGCCGAAGTGGAGGCCGGGGAGGTTTTGGCTGACCCAGCGGCAGTAGGCGTCGTATTCGGCGCGTTGGATGTGGAAGCGCTCGGCGAAGTAGAAGGGGTAGAGGCGTTCGCGTGATTTGAGGTAGTTGAGGAAGGTCCAGGGGCTGGTGGGGTCGGCGAGGGTGACGAGGTCGGCGAGGAAGGGGACTTGGAGGGTGGTGCCGTCGATGAGGAGGCCGGCGTGCCAGCGGAAGGTGTGGTTCTGGTCGTAGCAGGCGGTGCGGAGGCCGGGGATGCCGTGGGCGAGGGCGGCGAGGGAGAGGTTGAAGGGGCCGATGCCGATGCCGGCGATGTCGAGGGGCTGGTCCTGTCTCTTATACACAACTG
>NZ_JBPQTW010000493.1:0-544 GCF_051386535.1 Streptomyces sp. URMC 127 | reverse complement strand
GCCCCGCCTTCAACGGCCTCGCCCCCGTCCTGTCCATGCTCGCCCGCGCCTCCCAAAAGCCCATGAAGGAACTCAGCGAACGCACCCGCTGCTCCGCCTCCTACCTCTCCCGCATCCTCAGCGGCGAACGCATCCCCACCTGGGAACTCACCGAGCGTTTCGCCCGCGCCTGCGGCGCCGACCCAGCCGTCCTGCGCAGCGTGTGGGAAACCGAACGCCTCCGCACCAACGGCCCCCTCCTCGACACCGAAGACGAAGGCGAGGGCGAAGACGACGACGACCCCCACCGCGCCGGCGCCCGCCTCCTGAGAGCACTGCGCACCCTGCACGTAAGAGCCGGCCAGCCCACCGCCCACGACATCGCCACCGCCAGCAAACGCCAGCTCACCCCCACCCTGATCACCGCCGTACTGGACGGCACCCAGTTCCCCGGCTGGCGCGACCTCATCAGCCTCCTCCACGTCCTCGGCGGCGACATCACCTACTTCCAGCCCCTCTGGGAAACCGCCAACCGACCCACAACCCCCACCGACACCACCCCCAC
>NZ_JBPQTW010000492.1:0-549 GCF_051386535.1 Streptomyces sp. URMC 127 | reverse complement strand
GGCGTCGTGCGCGCCACGACGACCACGAGGTCGGCGAGGATGCCGTTGGAGATGAACGTCTTGGAGCCGTTCAGGAGCCAGTGGTCGCCGCGGTCCTCGGCGGAGGTGCGGATCCCCTGCAGGTCGGAGCCCGCGCCGGGCTCCGTCATCGCTATGGCGGTGATGATGTCGCCCGTGCAGAAGCCGGGCAGCCAGCGGCGCTTCTGCTCCTCGGTGGCGAGGCCCGTCAGATACGGCCCGACGATGTCGTTGTGCAGTCCGACGGCGAGGCCCGCGGCGCCGGCGCGGGTGAACTCCTCGGTGAGCACGGCGCTGTAGCGGAAGTCGGTGCTGCCACCGCCGCCGTACTCCTCGGGCACGGCGAGCCCGAGGAGGCCCTGGCGGCCCGCCGCCCGCCACGCCTCGCGCGGGACGATGCCGTCGCGCTCCCACTGGGCGTAGTGCGGGGCGACCTCCTTGGCGAGGAAGGTGCGCACCGTTCCGCGGAAGGCCTCGTGGTCGGCGGTGAAGATCTGACGCTTCATCTCTGCGGGCCCTTCCGGAGGGATT
>NZ_JBPQTW010000490.1:0-554 GCF_051386535.1 Streptomyces sp. URMC 127 | reverse complement strand
GGACTCCCCCTTCGCCCCCGACTCCCCCTGCGCCTTCCGTCCCCGCGTCGCGTCCGCCACGATCCACCGCCGGTGGACCTCCATCAGCTCGTCCGGCGTGGCCTTGCACAGGCGGGCCAGCCGCTCGACCGGCGCGAACTCCGCCGGTACGGCGGCCCCGCTGCAATACCGGTGCAGGGTCGACGTGCTGACGTGCAGTCGTTTGGCCAGCACGCCGTAGCTCAGTCCCGAACGCTCCTTCAGCTCTCGCAGCAGTTCAGCGAGATCGCCCGCCCCCACGTCACTCCCCATCCCGGCTCCCCATTCCAGGGAACGGCCATTTGCCCAGGTCAACGGCTGTGCGGGCATTCCGGCGTCCCGTACTGGACCGAATCCCTGGCCTCCGGGACACCTTCCCGCACAAGCTTTCGTCATCCAAGCACGCCGCTCCCTGATCCGGTCGAGCGACGCCCCGCCGCCCGCGGATGGCGAACCATCCGCGCAGGCCACTCCGTACCGAAAGAGATTCCGTCATGCGCGCCTCCGTCCGCCGCCCCGAGTCGTCCCGCCCCCGC
>NZ_JBPQTW010000489.1:0-559 GCF_051386535.1 Streptomyces sp. URMC 127 | reverse complement strand
TCCCAGGACGGCACCGCACCGTCACGCCGCGCGGTGTAGGCAGCAACGAGATCCCGCGCGAGCGGCCCCAGCGACCATCCGTCGCCCGCAATGTGGTGCAAGAGGAGCATCACGACGGACTCGGTCGGACTGATCACGAACAGCCAGGCACGGAACGGGATGCCCACGGCCAGGTCGAAGGCATGACGAGCCGCTGCGGTGAGGGCCTCCGGCAGCTCCTCCTCATCGTCGAGCTGGTGCACGTCCCAGGGGATGCCGGCCTGGGCAGGGGGCAGGATGTGCTGGCAGGGCTTGCCGTCGGCCTCCGACTCGGGGAAGACAGTCCGCAGCGGCTCGTGCCGCGCCACGACATCCGCCAGCGCAGCCTCCAGGGCCTCCCGGTCGACCGCACCGGACAGCCGCAACGCCAGCGGCATGTTGTACGTCGCCGAGGGGCCTTCGAGCTTGTGCAGGAACCACAACCGTTGCTGGGCGAACGACAGCGGGATCGTCTCCGGCCGCTCAACGACGGCAAGCGGCGCCCGCGCACCATCCGCATCCCGCACCTGACGCGCAAGAC
>NZ_JBPQTW010000488.1:0-586 GCF_051386535.1 Streptomyces sp. URMC 127 | reverse complement strand
ACGAGGACACGTGGGAGGAGATCGAGGACACCCTGCTGACCGCCGACGTCGGCGTCGCCCCCACGCAGGAGCTCGTCGAGCGCCTCCGCGAGCGCGTGAAGGTCCTCGGCACCCGCACCCCCGAGGAACTGCGCGCCCTGCTCCGCGAGGAGCTGCTCACCCTCATCGGCACCGACGCCGACCGCACCGTCCACACCGAGCCGGGCGTGGGCGTCAACGGCGAGGAGAAGCCCGGCGTCGTCATGGTCGTCGGCGTCAACGGCACCGGTAAGACGACCACGACGGGCAAGCTCGCGCGCGTGCTCGTCGCCGACGGCAAGTCCGTCGTCCTGGGCGCGGCCGACACCTTCCGCGCCGCCGCGGCCGATCAGCTGCAAACCTGGGGCGAGCGCGTCGGCGCCCGCACGGTCCGCGGGCCCGAGGGCGGCGACCCGGCGTCGATCGCCTTCGACGCCGTCAAGGAGGGCATCGCCGAGAACGCCGACGTCGTCCTGATCGACACCGCCGGCCGGCTCCACACCAAGACCGGCCTCATGGACGAGCTCGGCAAGGTCAAGCGGGTCGTCGAGAAGCACGGCTCGGTCGA
>NZ_JBPQTW010000487.1:0-589 GCF_051386535.1 Streptomyces sp. URMC 127 | reverse complement strand
GCCCGCCGCGCCCCCGGCGCCACCCGCCGCGGCGAACCCGTCCCCGTCCACCTGCACCATCACGGCCCGCCTTCGGACGAGGGCTCACGACGCTGAGGGCGTTCGAACCACGTCAGGAAGCAGGCCAGTACCGCCCTCGCCTTCGCGGCAGCGGCGCTCTGCGCGGCCGCGGACCGGACGCGAAGGCGGGGGTGCTGCGACACCGGAGTTTCTCGGCGCACCGGCCTCAGTACCCTAGGTCCATCACGCTGAGTAGTGCGCCCTTAATCTGACGAGCCGTCAGTAATGTCAGCATGAGGTCAGCATCAGTACCGCCACAGACCGCCACCGACCTCCAGAGCCCACCGAGAACCAATATCCCCTTCATTACCGCTGATCTGTGGAAACGCAGGTCAGAGCCCTAACCGCCCGTCACTGAAGGAGCCCGCTGTGAAGATGCTCATCAACGTGCCCGAGTCCGTCGTCCCCGATGCGCTGCGCGGGATGGCTGCCGCGCATCCGGAGCTCACCGTCGACGTCGAGCACCGCGTCGTCGTGCGGCGGGACGCGCCGGTTGCCGGGAAGGTGGGGCTCGTGTCCGGGGGTGGGT
>NZ_JBPQTW010000486.1:0-591 GCF_051386535.1 Streptomyces sp. URMC 127 | reverse complement strand
GGGCCGGATTGCGCATCCGGCCCGCCCCGCTCGTTCGCTCGGCGCTCAGCAGCCCTTCAGGACCGCCGTCAGCTTCTCCTTCTCCGCGGAGTCGACGGTCAGCTTGTAGTGGTGCTTGACCGTGACCCACATCTGCGCGTACGTGCACGCGTAGGAGTTCAGCGGCGGCATCCACTGCGCCGGGTCCTTGTCGCCCTTCGCCTGGTTGACGCGGTCGGTCACGGCGATCAGCTGCGGCCGGGTGAGGTCGTTGGCGAAGGCCTTGCGCTGCTCGGTCGTCCACGTGTTGGCGCCCGAGCGCCAGGCCTGGGCGAGCGGCACTATGTGGTCGATGTCGATGTCCTGGGCGTCGTGCCAGGTGGCGCCGTCGTAGGGGGAGACCCAGGTGCCCGAGACGGCGGCGCACTTGGCGTCCTGCTGCACGTTCTCGCCGTCGCGCTTGAGGACGACCTCGCGTGTGTTGCACTCCCCGGACTGGGTGGCCCAGTGCGGGAACTTCGAGCGGCTGTAGCCGTCCATGGAGCCCTCGGGGCTGACCTTCAGCTCCGTGAGGTAGCCGCGCACGGTGGCGGCGTCGGGCGGGGTGGGCGG
>NZ_JBPQTW010000485.1:0-596 GCF_051386535.1 Streptomyces sp. URMC 127 | reverse complement strand
ACCCCCACCCTCGTCATCGCCACCGCCGGCACCACCGACACCGGCAGCATCGACCCCCTCCCCGCCATCGCCCAGCTCTGCCGCACCCACGGCGCCCGCCTCCACACCGACGCCTCCTACGGCGGCCCACTCCTCTTCAGCGACACCCTCCGCCCCGCCCTTAACGGCCTCGACCAGTCCCACACCATCGCCGTCGACCTCCACAAACTCGGCTGGCAACCCATCGCCGCCGGCCTCCTCGCCGTCCCCGACACCACCACCCTCACCGCCCTCGCCCACCACACCGACTACCTCAACGCCCCCGACGACACCCGAGCCGGCCTCCCCGACCTCCTCGGCCGCTCCCTGCGCACCACCCGCCGCCCCGACATCCTCAAAATCGCCGTCACCCTCCGCGCCCTCGGCCGCCGCGGCCTCGGCGACCTCGTCGAACGCGTCTGCGCCGCCGCACAGCACCTCGCCGACCTCATCGACGCCCACCCCCACTTCGAACTCCACGCACGCCCCACCCTCACCACCGTCCTCTTCCGCCCCACCGGCACCGACGACCCCACCACCGCCGCACTCCGCCGCACCCTCCTCCACAACGGCCACGC
>NZ_JBPQTW010000484.1:0-603 GCF_051386535.1 Streptomyces sp. URMC 127 | reverse complement strand
AGGCCGGTCATGGGGCCAGCGTAGCGCGTCACGGAGATAACTGGACCGCGGTCCGGATAAGTGCTACAACTTTAAACAGGACCTCGGTCCGGTTTTCCGCTCCCCGTCCCCACCCTCCTGGAGTTCCCCATGTCTGTCCGTATCCTCGTGCTCGTCGGCAGCCTCCGCGCCGGGTCCCACAACCGCCAGATCGCCGAGGCGGCCGTCAAGATCGCCCCCGCGGGCACCGACGTGCAGCTCTACGAGGGCATCGCCGGCATCCCCTTCTACAACGAGGACATCGACGTCGAGGGCAGCGTTCCGGCGGCCGCCGCCGAGCTGCGCGAGGCCGTGGCCCGCGCCGACGCCCTGCTGCTGGTCACGCCCGAGTACAACGGCACCATGCCGGCCGTGCTGAAGAACGCCGTCGACTGGCTGTCGCGCCCGTTCGGCGCGGGTGCGGTCGCCGGCAAGCCGGTCGCCGTGGTCGGCACCGCCTACGGTCAGTACGGCGGCGTCTGGGCGCAGGACGAGGCCCGCAAGGCCGCCGGCATCGCGGGCGCCGCCGTGCTGGAGGACGTCAAGCTCTCGATCCCCGGCTCCGTGACGCGCTTCGCCACCACG
>NZ_JBPQTW010000483.1:0-624 GCF_051386535.1 Streptomyces sp. URMC 127 | reverse complement strand
AGCTCGGGGAGGGCGGGGGCGGCGGATGCGTGGGTGGTGTTCGCGTGGGCCGCGGAGACCAGCCCGCACAGGGCGGCCCAGCCGCGCGCCCCGTCCCGGGCGAGGAAGACCGCGCGGGGCGCGGATTCGTCGACGAAGGCACCGCCGCGCACGGGGGTGCGCCGCCGCAGGTCCTGCGGGGGCTCCTCCCGTACGGCCAGGTCCACGCCGAACAGCGGGCGCACCCCGGCCTTCGCGCTCGCCGTGGCGAACCGGACCGCTCCGGCGAGGGTGTCGCGGTCGGTCAGGGCGATCGCGTCCATGCCCCGTTCGGCGGCGCGCTCGGCCAGCCGCTCGGGGTGCGAGGCCCCGTACCGCATCGAGAAGCCGGATGCGGTGTGCAGGTGCGTGAACGCGCTGACCCCGGTCATCGCACCTCCTGCCGTTCCTGTCACCCCCTGGCTGAAAACCACCCTCTCCATCCACCATAAACCACATCCTCGAACATCCGTACGAACATGCTGGCGGGGTGCCGCCGTGATCACCCGGACGGCCCGCACCGCCTGCGCGGGCCCGCCGCACCCCGCAGGCTCGGGGCATGCCCTCATTCGTCCAGGAACTGCGGAGCGCGGTGACGGGCCGGGC
>NZ_JBPQTW010000482.1:0-660 GCF_051386535.1 Streptomyces sp. URMC 127 | reverse complement strand
CCCACTGCCGCGAGCGCGGCATCGACTGGTTCGCCTCGCCCTGGGACACCGAGGCCGTCGCCTTCCTGGAGAAGTTCGACGTCCCCGCCCACAAGGTCGCCTCGGCCTCTCTGACCGACGACGAGCTCCTGCGCGCCCTGCGCGCCACCGGCCGCACGGTCATCCTCTCCACCGGCATGTCCACCCCGAAGCAGATCCGGCACGCCGTCGAGGTGCTCGGCAGCGAGAACATCCTGCTCTGCCACGCCACCTCCACCTACCCCGCCAAGGCGGCCGAGCTCAACCTCCGCGTGATCCACACCCTCCGCGCCGAGTACCCCAACGTGCCCATCGGCTACTCCGGTCACGAGACCGGCCTGCAGACCACCCTCGCCGCCGTCGCCCTCGGCGCCGCCTTCGTCGAGCGCCACATCACCCTCGACCGCGCCATGTGGGGCTCCGACCAGGCCGCCTCCGTCGAGCCGGGCGGCCTCGCGCGGCTCGTGCGCGACATCCGCGTGGTCGAGGAGTCCCTCGGCGACGGCGTGAAGCGCGTCTACGACAGCGAGCTCGGCCCGATGCGCAAGCTGCGCCGGGTCGCGGGCGTCGTCGCCGAGGCCGGCGACCGCGAGCCGGTCACGGCCTGACGGGCCTCAGGTGACCCCGAGCCCCGCCCCGGAG
>NZ_JBPQTW010000481.1:0-702 GCF_051386535.1 Streptomyces sp. URMC 127 | reverse complement strand
CGGGACTGTAGGGATCGGCTCCCGGGCAGGGGCCGGCACCAGCTCCGGACCAGGGTCCGGGGCCGAGACCGGCTCCGAGGCCGAGACCGGAGTCCGCTTCGGGACTGTAGGGATCGGCTCCCGGGCAGGGGCCGGCACCAGCTCCGGACCAGGGTCCGGGGCCGAGACCGGCTCCGAGGCCGAGACCGGAGTCCGCTTCGGGGCTGTCGGGATCGGCTCCCGGGCAGGGGCCGGCACCAGCTCCGGACCAGGGACCGAGGTCGAGACCGGCTCCGAGGCTGGGGCCGAGACCGGAGTCGGGATCCGCTCCGGGAACGAGTCCGGCTCCGAGGCCGGGATCGGCTCCCGGGCCGGACACGAGGCCGGAGACGGGCCCGGGCCCGAGGCCCGAACCGCTTCCCGGACCGACAGGCCCGGACCCGGGGCCGCCCGGATCGCCGGGTCCAGGACCCGGATCGTCTTTGGAGACGGACGCGACATCGGGGCCGCTCCCCGGGTCATCAGACGCCGAACCGGGACCGCTCGCCGGGCCGTCGGACCCCGGGCCGGGGTCGGGATCAGGCCCGGCCTCGGGATCGGGCTCGGCTCCGGGGCCGGGGCCGGCTTCGGAGCCGGCTTCGGGGCGGGGGCCGGACACGAGGCCGGGACCGGTTTCCGGGCCGCCGGGCCGGGGCCCTCGGGCGGCTGCGGATGCCGGGGGCG
>NZ_JBPQTW010000480.1:0-711 GCF_051386535.1 Streptomyces sp. URMC 127 | reverse complement strand
GCCCCGCCGGCCGGGGCGAGCGCGGGGAAGATGCCGGTGAGGCGGGTGATGTGGTGGTGGGCGGGCCCGGACAGGGGGTCGGTGCGGGCCAGGAGGCCGTCGAGGGCGTCGACGAAGATGCCGTAGGGGACGGCGGAGAGGGTGACGGTCGCGTGCCCGGCGGCGACCTCCCAGCCGCGGGCGGAGGCGGTGCGGGTGAGCCGGCTCAGCAGGGAGGTCTTGCCCGTCCACCGGTCGCCGGCCACCTCGGCGACGACGAGGCGGGCGGAGGGCCGGTCGAAGAGCGACGTCCCGTCGCCGTCCTCGCGTGCCGGGCCGTCGTGACCGGCGGGTGCCTGGGCGTGGTCGTCGTGGTGGTGCAGCCGGGCGGATGACATGGCCGTGCCTTTCGGTGTTTCGTGCCGGGCCGGGCGCGGCCACCGGGCCTCTCCGGTGGTGCGCCCCGCGTTCCCACGCGCAGGCGTCACTGCCAGCCGAGGGTGTCCTGCCGGACGTCGGCCGCGGCATGGTGCGGGGGCTGCGCGGACTGCGGTGCGGCGTGCGGCGACCCGGCGGCCGTCACGGGGGCGGGCACGGCCCCGCCGGCCGGGGAGAGCGCGGGCGCGGCGAAGAGCGCGGCGAGCGCGGCGAGGGGGGCGAGGGCGAGGCCGGCGGTACGGACGGCGAAGTTCCGGTGCATGCGCGACTCCTGGCGGGAGGTGGGAGGCTGTC
>NZ_JBPQTW010000479.1:0-725 GCF_051386535.1 Streptomyces sp. URMC 127 | reverse complement strand
ATGAACTCCTCCGGCTCGTCGGTGCCGAAGAGCCAGGGGATCCCGTCCTCGTTGAGGGCGGACAGGAAGATCTGGGTGGCGGGGCTGCGCAGCAGGGCCTTGCTGAGGATGTCCACGGCGACCTGGCTGCCGGGGGCGGAGTTGGCCGCGAAGGTGCGCATCAGGGTGGCGGACTGCTCCTCGGTCAGGAAGAACAGCAGGGCCTCGGGGATCCACAGGGTGGGCTGCGCGGGGTCGAAGTCGGTGGCGCGCAGCGCCGCGGACCAGTCGCCGGCCAGGTCGGCCCCGACCCGCTGCAGGTTGACGGTCGGCGCCGGGGAGCCCAGCTGGGCGAGGCGCTTCTCCTTCTCGTCGATCAGGGCCTGGTGGTCGACCTCGTAGACGCGGACGTCCTGCGGGAGCGTCAGCCGGTAGGCGCGAGTGTCCATGCCGGCCGCGATCAGCACGACCTGCCGGATGCCCTGCGCCACCGCGTCGTTGATCGCGTCGTCGAGGTAGCGGGTGCGGACGGCCACGAACTCCACGAGTCCGCCGCCGCCGTAGTGGTCGAGCAGCTCGAACCCCTTGGGCTCGGCGAGCGCACGGGCCAGCGGGTCGACGAAGAGGGCGTCGCTCCGCTCGCTCTCCAGGGCGCGGGCGGCCGCGGTCCACTGCGACGTGTAGGACACGGTCTCCATGACGGGCTCCGTTCTCGGGATCGGGAAGGGTCTGGTCAGGCGTGCTTG
>NZ_JBPQTW010000478.1:0-742 GCF_051386535.1 Streptomyces sp. URMC 127 | reverse complement strand
CGCCCGCCCGGGCGCGTCACGCCCCTGCCGGGTCACACCCCCGCCGCCCCCAGCAGCGACCCGGCCGCGTACGTGACGGCCATGGCCAGCGCGCCCCCGGCCGCGTTGCGCAGCATGGCGGGCCCCGCCGGGGCGTCCCCCATGCGTGCGCTCCCCCACCCGCACAGCAGGAGCGCGGCGAGCACCGCCACCACCGTGACCGCCAGCCGCAGGTGCGCCGGCGGGAGCACGATGGCGAGCAGGGGCAGGAGCGATCCGGCCGTGAAGGCGAGGAAGCTCGCCCCGGCGGCCTGCCAGGGGCTGGTGAGCTCGTCGGGGTCGATGCCGAGTTCGACCTCGGCGTGGGCGCGGAGGGCGTCGTGCTCCGTGAGCTGTTCGGCGACCTCGCGGGCGAGCTCGGAGGTGAGGCCCTTGCCTTCGAGGAGCGTGGTGAGCTCGTCGAGTTCGGCCTGCGGCGCGACGGCGAGCTCGGTGCGCTCCAGGGCGAGGGCGGCCCGCTCGGAGTCGCGCTGGGTGCTCACCGACACGTACTCGCCGGCGGCCATGGACATGGACCCGGCCAGCAGCCCGGCGAGTCCCGCGGTCAGCAGGGTGCCGCGGGAGTCCGTGGCGCCGGCGACGCCGACGACGAGGCCGGCGGTCGAGACGACGCCGTCGTTCGCGCCGAGGACGGCGGCGCGCAGCCGGTTGAGGCGGTTGCCGAGGGGGCCTTCGTGGGGCTCCTGGTGGGGAGGCACGGTGG
>NZ_JBPQTW010000477.1:0-747 GCF_051386535.1 Streptomyces sp. URMC 127 | reverse complement strand
GTCCTCACGGCCCTCCTCGCCCGCCACGGCTGGCGCCGCACCGGCGCGGCGGCCGGCGCGTACAGCCGCTGGACACCCCCCGACACCACCGGCACCCGCGGCCGCCCCGGCCCCGCCGGGCGCACCAGCCTGCTCGTCCCCGGCAGCCGCGCCTACCCCGACAGCACCGACCTCATCGCCGAAGCGCTCACCGCCCTCCGGCACAGCACCGCCCCCTCCGCACCCGGCATCCTCACCGCCCTGCGCACCCCCCTCGACGAGATCCACTGGGAGCGCGACACCGCCGAGCCCGCCGCCCCCGCGGCCGCCTGGGCCGCCCAGGAACAACTGCGCTCCGGCGCCCGCGCCCTCCTCCTCGCCGCGGCCCAGGCCGCGCGCAGCCGCGCCGGCTACCACGGCGCCCGCCACCGCCGGCACGCCGAAGCAGCCCTCGACCGCCTCCTCGCCGGCACCGCCGCCGGAAGCCGCGAGCTCGCGACCTTCCTCCCCGCGGGCTCGGGCACCGCCCCCGGCCCCGACGACGGCCGCCTGATCACCACCACGCTGCTCCGCGCGCTCTGCGCCGCCCGCGACGCCACCGACCACCAGCGGGCCACCGGCCGGCACGACGCCTTCGCGCCGGCCGTCGAGGCCGGCGTCTGCCAGGAGCTCACGGACGCGATCGGCAAGCTCGTCCGCGGCTCCGGAGGCCTCCGTGTCACCGTCCACTGGGCCCCCGCCGCCGGCCCGCCCGCCGGCTTCGCCGCC
>NZ_JBPQTW010000476.1:0-758 GCF_051386535.1 Streptomyces sp. URMC 127 | reverse complement strand
GAAGGCGACGGCCCCGGACCGCCGGTCCGGGGCCGTCGCGTACGTCCGTCATCCCGCAGCCACCTGCCCCGTCACAGGCCGTTGACCCGGGCCGTGCGGCCCGCCGTTCCGAGGGGGTGGACCGCGGCGCCGAGGGCGCGGGCGGAGCCGTGCGCGCGCGAGCGCAGCAGGCGGGCCCTGTCCAGGAGGCGGCGGCTGCGCAGGGCGAGCTCCAGCTCGAAGCGGCTGTGCGGCTCGCGCATCGCGGGCCCGAAGAGCTTCTCGATCTGGCGCAGGCGGTAGCGCACCGTCTGCGGGTGCACGTTGAGCGTGCGCGCCGCCTCCGGGGCGCCGCCGCTCTCCAGCCAGGCCAGCAGCGTCACTTCCAGGCGTTCGCTCTGCCGCGGGGTGAGGTCGTCCAGGGGGCGCAGCCACCGCGCGGACAGGGCCCGGGCCAGGGATTCGTCCTGCAGGACGAGCAGGTCCGACAGGTGGTCGTCGACGAAGGCGACGCGCTCGGCCGGCCCGGACACCGCCGCGGCGAGCCCGAGCAGCCGGCGCGCCCAGCGCAGCGACGCGGCGGCCTCGGCGACGGGCACGGAGTGGCCGACGGCGGCCGGGCGGCCGCCGAGCGCCGCGTCCAGGGCCGCCTCCAGGGCGGGGCGGGCCCGGGGCCCCGGGTCGGGGACGAGCAGGCACAGGTCGGCCTCGACCGTGCCCGGCAGGCCCTGGCCGAGCGCCGCCGCGAGCTGGGAGGTGAGCTGCGGGGACGGCGGGGG
>NZ_JBPQTW010000475.1:0-760 GCF_051386535.1 Streptomyces sp. URMC 127 | reverse complement strand
GGACAAGGGGGCAAGGGGCCTCAGGCGGGGAGAGCGGCCTCGATGGCCGAGACGACCTCGGGAGCGTCGGGCTCCGTCTGCGGGGCGAACCGGGCGACGACGCTTCCGTCCGGACCCACGAGGAACTTCTCGAAGTTCCAGCGGATGTCACCGGTGTACCCCTCGGCGTCCGGCGTGCCGGTGAGGGCGGCGTACAGGGGGTGCCGGTTCGCGCCGTTGACGTCGACCTTCTCGGTCATGGGGAACGTCACGCCGTACGTGGCCGAGCAGAAGGAGGCGATCTCCTCGGCGGTGCCGGGCTCCTGACCCATGAACTGGTTGCACGGCACGCCCAGCACGGTGAAGCCGCGCGACGCGTAGTGCGCCTGCAGCTTCTCCAGCGCCGCGTACTGCGGGGTCAGGCCGCACTTCGAAGCGACGTTGACGACCAGGACGGCCTTGCCGCGGTACTGCGCGAGATCTGCGGGGCCGCCCTGGAGGGCGCCGATCTCCACTGCGTGGACGGACACGTCGTGCTCCTTGCTCTCTGCATGATCAGTTCGGGTCATCCGCGGCCCAGTATGCCCGCAGCGGCCCGCACCCCCGCCGTCCGGGCCGCCTCACGGCTGCCCCGCGGAGCGGTGCCGGCGGGCGGCCGCGCTGCGCTGCAGGTGCTGCAGACGGGCCTCGAAGCGCGAGTGCGCGCCCCTCGCCGCCGGCCGGCACCGCTCCGCGGGGCAGCCGTGAGGCGGCCCGGACGGCGGGGGTGCGGGCCGCTGCG
>NZ_JBPQTW010000474.1:0-773 GCF_051386535.1 Streptomyces sp. URMC 127 | reverse complement strand
GGCGAGGATGCTGCGGCGGGCGGCGGGACGCGGTACGGGCTGACGGCGCCGGACCGGGTGGGGGCCTTCCGCAGGGACTCACCGCTCGACCGGACCTTCCGGAGGGACCACCTGGAGCGGCTGCGGGCCCTGGGGGTCCATGACACGGGCAGCATCACGGCCGGCTACTCCTCCGCCCGCGGAAAGCTGATGTTCAGCGGCGTGTGGGGGACGGTGAAGAACCCGGAGCGGGCCGTCGACGGCATGTTCGAGGCGATGGCGGAGGACGCGCGGCGGGAGCCGGTGCGGCAGGGCGCACGGGAGGAGGTCGTGGGCCGCCCCGAGCGGGTGAGCGCGGACGGCGCCGTCATGAAGTGCCAGTCGGTGAGCTTCACCCCGGCGGAGGGCGAGCCCGGCGCGTCCCTGACCCTCCCGTACTGCGTCTGGGCCGACCACAGCACGCTGGGTGTCGTGGGCACGGCCCTGGGCGAACGGACGAGCATCCCGGACGCGGCGGAGGCGACGGGGATGCTGCGGCGGGCGGTGCGGACCGCGCGGTGAAGGCGGTGGGGACTGCCCCCGGAGCACAACTGTTCCGAAACCGTTGCCACTCTGCGGTAAGGAGCACCTAAGAGATCCGGAAGGATAGCGGGACTGTCACACGAGTCCCCCCACGGATCGAGAGAGACGCATGAGTTACAACCAGCCGGGCCCGTACGGGCAGCAGCCGCCTCAGCAGCCGGGCCCCTACGCCCAGGGCGCCCCGGCCGGCCAGCCCGGTTACGGTTACCCGC
>NZ_JBPQTW010000473.1:0-787 GCF_051386535.1 Streptomyces sp. URMC 127 | reverse complement strand
GCCGGACGGGCCGCTCGCGGCCGACTGGCTGCTGCCGCCGACGGGGCCGCTCGCCGAGCTCGACCCGCCGCCGGCCGGGGAGGACGGCACGGAGGGCGAGGACGGCGTCGTCGGGGGCTTCGACGACGGCTGCGTGCTGCTGCCTCCGCCGCTCGGCGAGGGCGAGCGCGAGGGCTTGCCGCTCGGCGAGTGCGACGGGCCGGGGGACGTGCCGCCCGAGGACGGCGGGCCGGACGGCTCGCCGCTCCCGCTCGGGGCGCCGCTCGGCGACGTGCTGCCGGAGGCGCCGGGCGAGGCGGAGCCGGAGCTTCCCGCGCCGGGCGAGCGGCCCGGCTTGCCGGGCTTGCCCGGCACCTGGGCGTGGCCGGCCTCGCCCGGACCGGGCCGGTCGGCGGTGAGGCCGTTGTCGCCGTCCTGCTGGGAGGCGGACTGTCCCGGCTTCACCCGTTCGGGCGACTTCCCGTCCTGGCCGCCGGAGGTAATCCCCAGGGTGACGACGGTGCCGAGGACGGCGGCGAGCAGGGCGCCCGCACCGGCCGCGACGAGGTTGCGGCGGGCGCCGCCCATCATCATCTGCCGGGCCCACGGCTGCCGGGCGGGACCGCGCTGCTTGCGGTCGCGCTCGGCCGCGAGGCGGGCGATGACCGTGGTCGCGACCTGGTCCGGGTCGGCGCCGGGGGCCGCCGGGGACCCGGCGGCGGGCACGGAGGGCGGCACCGCGGACTGCTCGCTGCGGGCGGCCGGGACCTCCTCGCCCGCGGGCGTGCGCCCGGCGGGCGCGCCGGAG
>NZ_JBPQTW010000472.1:0-806 GCF_051386535.1 Streptomyces sp. URMC 127 | reverse complement strand
GCCCCCCGGCTGGCCCCCCTCATCACCGCCATCGGCCTGTCCATCGCCCTCCAGCAACTCGTCTGGGCCTTCTACCCCGACGCCAAGAAATCCCGCGGATTCCCCCAGTTCCACGGCGACGCCTTCGCACTCGCCGACAACATCCACATCCAGCGCGACGACCTCTTCGTCCTCATCGCCGCACCCCTGTGCATGCTCGCCCTCGGCCTCTTCGTCGCCCGCAGCCGCACCGGCCGCGCCATGCAGGCCACCGCCCAGGACCCCGACACCGCAAAACTCATGGGCATCAACACCGACCGCATCATCGTCCTGGCCTTCGCCATCGGCGGCGCCTTCGCCGCCGTCGCCGCCGTCGCCCAAGGACTCCGCGCCGGCCAGATCAACTTCGAAATGGGCTTCATCCTCGGCCTCAAAGCCTTCACCGCAGCCGTCCTCGGCGGCATCGGCAACATCTACGGAGCCATGCTCGGCGGAGTCGTCCTCGGCATCGCCGAAGCCGCCGCCTCCACCTACATCCAGCACATCCCCGGCATGCAACAACTCGGCGGCGGCGGCTGGAAAGACGTCTGGGCCTTCGCCCTCCTCATCCTCGTCCTCCTCATCAGGCCACAAGGCCTGCTCGGCGAACGCGTCGCGGATCGGGCGTGACAGCGATGACACACGACAAGGCACACGACGGCGCGATGCACGACGACACGGCACGCAACGGCGCGGCACGCAACGGCACGGCCCACGACGGCAGCACCCACAGCGACACCCCGCAGGACACCGCGGCCACCACCGAAACCACCCCCCTCATCCCCCTC
>NZ_JBPQTW010000471.1:0-809 GCF_051386535.1 Streptomyces sp. URMC 127 | reverse complement strand
TTGGGTGAGATGCGGGCGTGGCGGGATGCTGCGGTGGGGCAGGTGTTGCGGTGGGGGCCGCGGCGTGTGCTGGAGATTGGTGTGGGTTCGGGACTGTTGCTGTCCCGGATTGTTCCGGAGGTCGAGTCGTACTGGGGAGTTGACCTTTCGGCGGCGGTGATTGAGCGGCTTGGTCGGCAGGTTCGGGATGCTGGTTGGTCGGGTCGTGTGGAGTTGCGGGTTGGTGGTGCTGATGAGGTGGTGGGGCTGCCGGTCGGGTTTTTTGACACGGTGGTGTTGAATTCGGTGGTGCAGTATTTCCCGGATCGTGGGTATTTGGAGCGGGTGCTGGACCGGGTGGTGGGGTTGCTGGCGCCTGGTGGGCGTGTGGTGGTGGGGGATGTGCGGTATGCGGGGTCGTTGCGTGTGCTGCATGAGGCGGTGGTGCGTGCGCAGGGTGGTCGTGGTGTGGGTGCGGGTGCTTTGCGTGCGGCGGTGGATCGGGCTGTGTTGGTGGAGAAGGAGTTGGTGGTTGCGCCTGAGTTCTTCTGCCGGTGGGCGGAGGGGCGGGGGGATGTGGTTGCGGATGTGCGGTTGAAGCCGGGTGGTTATCACAATGAGTTGACGCGGCACCGGTATGAGGTGGTGTTGCATCGGTCGCCGGGGGCGGTGCTGCCGGTGGGTGATGGTGATGTGCCGCGGGTGGTGTGGGGTGGTGATGTAGCGGGTCTGGAGGGTCTGGAGGGTGTGCTGGGTGGGGGCCCGGTGCGGGTGTCGGGGATTCCGAATCTGCGGTTGGCGACGGAGGCCGGCCGGGACGGGGGAGTGGA
>NZ_JBPQTW010000470.1:0-822 GCF_051386535.1 Streptomyces sp. URMC 127 | reverse complement strand
TGGAGGACGCGTTCCTGACCCTGATCGGAGGCCCGTCGTGAGTGCAGTGGTGAGCACCGGGGAGTCGTCCGCTCCCGGCTACCGGGCGCGGCACACGCTGCCCCTGCGCGTGGAAGCGGTGCGGCAGCTGCGGCGGCGCCGGACGATGGTGGTCGGGGCGGTGCTCGCCGCCCTGCCGTTCGTGCTGATCGCGGCGTTCGCGATCGGCGGGCAGCCGGCCGGGCGCAACGGGCGGGTCACCCTGATCGACACCGCCACGGCGTCCGGGGTGAACTTCACGGCGACGTGCGTGTTCGTCTCGGCGGGCTTCCTGCTGGTCGTGCCGGTCGCGCTGTTCTGCGGCGACACGGTGGCCTCCGAGGCCGGCTGGTCGTCACTGCGCTACCTGCTGGCCGCACCGGTGCCGCGGACGCGGCTCCTGGTGAGCAAGCTGACCGTGGCGCTGGCGTTCAGCGCGGCGGCGATGGTGCTGCTGCCGGTGGTGGCCCTGGCCGCGGGCACGGCCGCGTACGGCTGGGGCCCGCTGCAGATCCCCACGGGCGGTGCGCTGCCCGGCACGACCGCCGTGGGGCGGCTCGCGATCGTCGTCGCGTTCGTCTTCGTGGGGCAGCTGGTGACGGCCGGGCTGGCGTTCTGGCTGTCGACGGTCACGGACGCGCCGCTGGGGGCGGTGGGCGGCGCGGTCGGGCTGACGATCGTCGGGAACGTCCTGGACGCGGTGACGGCGCTGGGGCACTGGCGGGACTTCCTGCCGGCGCACTGGCAGTTCGCGTGGGCGGACGCGTTGCAGCCGCGGCTGGAGTGGGGCGGGATGGTGAAGGG
>NZ_JBPQTW010000469.1:0-854 GCF_051386535.1 Streptomyces sp. URMC 127 | reverse complement strand
GGTCAGTGGGGCCGGTGGGGGCGGCCGGCGCGGTGTCCGCGGCCGCCGGGGCGGGCGCGCGGGACGACCAGGGGCGTGCCGGTCTCCGGGTCGGGCACGACCCGGCACTCGACCTGGAAGACCTTCTCGACGAGTTCGGCCGTCAGGACGTCGGCCGGGGGGCCGGCGGCGGCCGGTCTGCCGTCGCACATGACGACGAGGTGGTCGGCGTAGCGGGCGGCCTGGCCGAGGTCGTGCAGGACCATCACGACGGTGCGGCCCGCCCCGGTGTTGAGCTCGTCGACCAGGTCGAGCACGTCGAGCTGGTGGCGCAGGTCCAGGAAGGTGGTGGGCTCGTCCAGGAGCAGCAGGGGCGTGTCCTGGGCGAGGGCGAGCGCGATCCAGGCGCGCTGCCGCTGCCCTCCGGAGAGCTGGTCGACGGGGCGGTCGCGCAGGGCGTCGGTGCCGGTGCGGGCGAGGGCCTCCTCGACCGCGGCCTGGTCGGCCCGGGACCAGGGGGTGAGCAGCCGCTGGTGGGGGTAGCGGCCGAGGCGTACGAGCCCTTCCACGGTGACGCCCTCGGGCGCGACGGCCTGCTGCGGCAGCAGGCCGAGGCGGCGGGCGACGGCGCGGGCGGGCATGCGGTGGATGTCGGCGCCGTCGAGGGTGACGGTCCCGGCGGCGGGCGCCAACAGCCGCGCGAGCCCGCGCAGGAGCGTGGACTTACCGCAGGCGTTGGGCCCGACGACGGCGGTGACGACCCCGGCGGGAATACCGAGGTCGACCCCGTCGACGACGGTACGGCCGCCGTACCCGAGGGTGAGCCGGTGGGCGGCGAGGACGTGCGCGGGGACGGGGGCCGCGGGGGCCACGGG
>NZ_JBPQTW010000468.1:0-855 GCF_051386535.1 Streptomyces sp. URMC 127 | reverse complement strand
CCCCTCGGCCGCCCTTCCCCCCGGCCCCCGTCGGTGGGAAACTGCCGCGTATGCGGGCATGGGGGCGCCTACGGGGACGATCGGTGCTGTGTGCAGCTGGTGCGGTGGTGTGCGCGGGCACCGCGGCGGTGGGGCTCGTCGGCTGCCGGCAGGAGGGCCCCGGCGGGCTGGACTCCGTCGTCGTCGCCGTGAACGCCGACAAACGGGCCACCGCCCGCCTTGAGCACGACGGATACCCCGTGCAGTGGCTCGCCTGCACCGGAAAGGCGGAGGATCCCGGCGTGACCGAGAAGGGGTCGCCGCGGCCCGTCACCGCCGTCGGCGTCGACTGCGACGGCCGCACCAGCGGCGGACAGAAGATCATCGTCTTCGGGCGGGTGACGGGCCTCTACGACGACTCCTGCGTCCAGGGGAAGTTCACCGCGAAGGTCGACGGCAAGACCGTCCTCACCGCGAGCGTCCTCGGCGACTGTTCGGGCAGCGGCGTCACCAACGGCGGTGGCGGAGGTGACAAGCCCACCGACAACAAGGGCGATGGCAAGGGCGACAAACAGTGGCAGGGCGGGCACCACCAGTCCAAGTAAAGAGCCGCCCCGCACCCCCGCTTACCCTTGGGCCATGCCCGAAGAGTCCCCGCTCATCAAGAGCCTGCGCGCTGCCGTCGACGCCGCGCCCGACGATGTGCCCCTGCGCCTGCACCTCGCCCAGCTCCTCCTCGAAGCGGGGCTCAACCAGGACGCGATTTCCCACGTCGCCGCGGCCCTGCAGCGGGAACCGGGCAACACCGAGGCGCAGGCGCTCATCGCCCGCGCCGTCGCCCCGCCGGTGACGGCCCCGGCCACGGCCCCGTCACCC
>NZ_JBPQTW010000467.1:0-872 GCF_051386535.1 Streptomyces sp. URMC 127 | reverse complement strand
GTGGCGCGCGTGTGCATGGCGATCGCCGAGAATCCGGAGGATGCGCGGCGTCTGACGATCAAGCGCAACAGCGTGGCGGTGGTCACGGACGGGTCGGCGGTGCTGGGGCTGGGGAACATCGGTCCGAAGGCGGCGCTGCCGGTGATGGAGGGCAAGGCGGCGCTGTTCAAGCGGTTCGCGGGGATCGATGCGTGGCCGATCTGTCTGGACACGCAGGATTCGGATGCGATCGTGGAGATCGTCAAGGCGATCGCGCCGGGTTTTGCGGGGATCAATCTGGAGGACATCTCGGCGCCGCGGTGTTTCGAGATCGAGGCGCGGCTGCGGGAGGCGCTGGACATCCCGGTCTTCCATGATGACCAGCACGGTACGGCGATCGTGGTGCTGGCGGCGCTGACGAATGCGTTGCGGGTGGTGGGGAAGGCGGTCGGTGACGTACGGGTCGTCATGTCGGGTGCGGGTGCTGCTGGTACGGCGATTTTGAAGTTGCTGCTGGCGGCCGGGGTGAAGCATGCCGTGGTGGCCGACATTCATGGTGTGGTGCATGCGGGGCGTGCGGATCTGGTGGATGCGGGGCCGGAGACGGCGCTGCGGTGGATCGCGGACAACACCAATCCGGAGGGCATCACGGGGACGCTGAAGGAGGCCGTGCGGGGCGCGGACGTCTTCATCGGTGTCTCGGCGCCGAACGTGCTGGACGGTGAGGATGTGGCGGCGATGGCGGAGGGTGCGATCGTCTTCGCGCTGGCCAACCCCGATCCGGAGGTGGATCCGGCCGTGGCGCGGCGGACGGCGGCCGTGGTGGCCACGGGCCGTTCGGACTTCCCGAACCAGATCAACAACGTGCTGGTCTTCCCGGGTGTCTTCCGCGG
>NZ_JBPQTW010000466.1:0-881 GCF_051386535.1 Streptomyces sp. URMC 127 | reverse complement strand
GCACCCGCCCCGACCTGCTCCTCCTCAACGACGGCGACCTCACCTACGCCAAGATCCGTCTCGACCCCACCTCCTGGGACACCGCCCTGGACGCCCTGCCCGGCCTGCCCGGCGCCCTCTCCCGGGCCGTCCTGTGGAACGCCGCCCGCGACATGGTCCGCGACGGCGACCTCACCCCCGCCGCCTACCTCGACGCGGCCCGCACTCACCTGTCCCACGAGAGCGATGTCGCCGTCGTCCGCGCCGTCCTCGCCTTCGCCCGCGACCAGATCACCGACCGCTACCTCACCCCCGCCGACCGCCCCGCGGCCCTCACCGCCCTCACCGGCCTCGCCGCAGAACTCCTCGACCGCACCCGGCGGCAAACCGAGCACGCCGAGGACACCGCAGCACAGGGCCTGCGCCTCACCGCCGTCCGCACCTTCATCGACAGCACCACCGACCCCGACACCCTCCAGGCCTGGCTCCACGACGGCACCGTCCCCGCCGGCCCCGCCCTCGACCCCGAACTGCGCTGGCGCGCCCTCGCCCGACTCGCCGTCCTCGGCGCCACCACCCCCGCGGCCATCGACACCGAGCTCGCCCGTGACCCCAGCGCCGCCGGCGGGGAAGGCGCGGCCCGCTGCCACGCCGCCCTGCCCGACCCCGCCGCCAAGGAAACCGCCTGGCGGGCCATGTACGACCCCGGGCACCGCCCCGAACTCTCCAACTACCTCTTCACCGCCACCGCCCAGGGCTTCTGGCAGCCCGAACAGCACACCCTCGTCCGCCCCTACCTCGACCGCTACTACCCCGAAGCCGTCGCCCTCGCCGCCCGCCGCGGCCCCGCCCTGGCCACCGCGGCAGGCGCCGCCGGCTTCCCCCGCCCCCTCGTCGAACAG
>NZ_JBPQTW010000465.1:0-931 GCF_051386535.1 Streptomyces sp. URMC 127 | reverse complement strand
CCCCCCCCCCCCCCCCCGTCCCCGCACCCGCGCACGAGGGGCGCACCCGGATCATCCGGGTGCGCCCCTCGCGCGCATCAAGGCGCCGGTGGGCGCCGGCCGCTTCCGGCCGGACGCCGTCCGGGCGCCGTTCAGTTGTGGCCGAAGCGCTTCTGCTTGCTCTTGCGGGCCATGTCGCCCGGGGTGACCTGCGTGGCCCGCTGCTCGCTCTGGGACTCCATCGAAGAGCTCCTGGCCTGCTGCTGACCGCGCTCCGCAGCGCTCGCCGACTTCGGCTGCTTCCGGTCCTTGTTCTTCGCCATGCTGAAGTGCCTCCACTCGGGACGACCCCCTGCGGTCACCCTCGCACGCACTGCCGAACCGCGCATTTCGGGTAATTACCGTGCGTGATGCGTGCACTTACCGCCGTGAGGGCGTATCCGCCACGCCGAAGATCCAGTTCGGACTGATAACCCCGGCACGGTCGGGCAGACTCCAGGGAAAGCCGAGGAGAACCGGGGCACTGCCGTGCCGGGGGCGACCGCAATTTCTGCACGCACAGAAAGAGGGTGGAACGTGGACCGCTGCGTCGTCCTGGTGGACGCCGGGTACCTGCTGGGCGCCGCCGCGAGCCTGCTGGCCGGCGAGCCCGCCCGGTCCCGCATCTCCGTCGACCACGCGATCCTCATCCAGGGGCTGCGCGAGCGCGCCGAGGCCGAGACCGAGCAGCCCCTCCTGAGGATCTACTGGTTCGACGGCGCGCCCGACCGGGTGCCCCAGCCCGAGCACCGCAGGCTCCGCGTCATGCCCCGGGTCACCGTCCGGCTGGGCGCCCTGACCCGCAGCGACGGCCGCTGGGCCCAGAAGGGCGTCGACGCCGCCATGCACGCCGAGCTCACCGAGCTCGCCCGCAACCGCGCCTGCTCCGACATCGTCCTCGTCACCGGCGACG
>NZ_JBPQTW010000464.1:0-940 GCF_051386535.1 Streptomyces sp. URMC 127 | reverse complement strand
AGTAGCGCGCCCAAGACCCGAAGCGGAGTGATCTAGCCATGGGCAGGTTGAAGCGGAGGTAAGACTTCGTGGAGGACCGAACCCACCAGGGTTGAAAACCTGGGGGATGACCTGTGGTTAGGGGTGAAAGGCCAATCAAACTCCGTGATAGCTGGTTCTCCCCGAAATGCATTTAGGTGCAGCGTCGTGTGTTTCTTGCCGGAGGTAGAGCACTGGATAGGCGATGGGCCCTACCGGGTTACTGACCTTAGCCAAACTCCGAATGCCGGTAAGTGAGAGCGCGGCAGTGAGACTGTGGGGGATAAGCTCCATGGTCGAGAGGGAAACAGCCCAGAGCATCGACTAAGGCCCCTAAGCGTACGCTAAGTGGGAAAGGATGTGGAGTCGCAGAGACAACCAGGAGGTTGGCTTAGAAGCAGCCACCCTTGAAAGAGTGCGTAATAGCTCACTGGTCAAGTGATTCCGCGCCGACAATGTAGCGGGGCTCAAGCGTACCGCCGAAGTCGTGTCATTCACACAACAGCCCTAACGGGTGTGTGGATGGGTAGGGGAGCGTCGTGTGCCGGGTGAAGCAGCCGCGGAAGCGAGTTGTGGACGGTTCACGAGTGAGAATGCAGGCATGAGTAGCGATACACACGTGGGAAACGTGTGCGCCGATTGACTAAGGGTTCCTGGGTCAAGCTGATCTGCCCAGGGTAAGTCGGGACCTAAGGCGAGGCCGACAGGCGTAGTCGATGGACAACCGGTTGATATTCCGGTACCCGCTTTGAAACGCCCAATATCGAATCAGGCGATGCTAAGTCCGTGAAGCCGCCCTGAGCTCTTCGGAGCGTAGGGGAGTGGTGGAGCCGACGAACCAGACTTGTAGTAGGTAAGCGATGGGGTGACGCAGGAAGGTAGTCCAGCCCGGGCGGTGGTTGTCCCGGGGTAAGGGTGTAGG
>NZ_JBPQTW010000463.1:0-946 GCF_051386535.1 Streptomyces sp. URMC 127 | reverse complement strand
CCGTGACGGCGGCCACCACCCCGGCCGTCTGGACGAGGGCGACCCCGAGGTCCACTCCGGCCGCGGCCGAAGCCGCGGCCCGGTCCCGCGCGCGCCGCGGGAAGAACCCGGCCGCCCCGGCCGACGAGGCCGCAGCAACGTCCCCCGCCCCGGCGGTCGCGGCAACGACCACCAGCAGCCACAGCGGCGCACCGGGCCGCTGCAGTACGCACATCGCGGCGAGCACGGGCAGGGCCAGCGCGGCCACGGCGGCGACCGTACGGTCCCGGCCGCCCAGCCGCCCCAGCGCCCGCTCCGCGACCGGCCGCAGCACGGCTCCCGCGACGAGCGGCGTGACGAGCAGCAGGGACTTCCCGCCCGGCCCGGGCGCCGGCCCGTCGCCTGCCGGCATGAACAGCACCAGGACGGCCCACATGCTGCGGACGGACGTCCCCACGTGCCCGCCGGCCGCGGCCAGCAGCAGGTTCCGGCGGGCGACGTGCCGGCCGCCGCGTTCCCAGAAGCCGGGGTCCTCCGCGTCCCACCGCTCGGCCTCCGGCCGTAACGGCGCCGCCGGGTTCGTCATGCCGCCCCGCCCCGCCCGGCGGCGCCGACCCTGCGCGGCGTGCCGGACACCCGGCGCCCGCCGGTGCGTTCGCGGCTCCGCTCGCCGCTGCGGGGCAGGTCGCTGACCGTGTCGTAGACGGTGCCCGGCTCGGCCCGGACCAGGACGCGCGCTTCGGCGCGGAGGATCGCGGAGGTGCCGGCGGCTGGGGGAGTCATACCGTCCAGGGTGCGCGGATGGGGAGGAACCCGGCAACGGCCGTCACGACGATGTGTCAGATTTCCTTGCGCGTTTCCTTGAGCGTTTTCCTCGCGCGTTTCCTTGCGCGCGGCGCCTGCCGCGTACCGCGCCTGCCGCGTACCGCGTCCCCCGCGTACCGCGTCCCCCGCCTACCGCGTCCCC
>NZ_JBPQTW010000462.1:0-1000 GCF_051386535.1 Streptomyces sp. URMC 127 | reverse complement strand
CCGGCGGGGGCGCCCCGGCCCCCCGGGCGGCCGGGCCGCCGGGGTACCGCAGGAAACCGGAATGGAACCGACCGGAAGAAAGGGGAGGGGGCGGGGCTACTCGGGCCGGGCGCAGGGGCGTACGCTTGCTGGCGCCATGCCGTACGAACCGCCTACCCACACCGTCGAGCGCTCCCTGCGCGCAACGACCGGAGCCAAGGTCGTCGCCGGGCTCGACGAGGTCGGCCGGGGCGCCTGGGCTGGCCCGGTCACCGTGTGCGCGGCCGTCACAGGGCTGCGCCGCCCTCCCGAGGGCCTCACCGACTCCAAGCTGCTGACGCCCAAGCGGCGAGCGGCCCTCGCCGGGCAGCTGGAGAGCTGGGTCACCGCCCACGCGCTCGGCCACTCCTCCCCGCAGGAGATCGACGAGCTGGGCATGACGGCGGCGCTGCGGCTGGCCGCGAACCGTGCCCTGGAGGCACTGCCCGTCCGGCCCGAGGTGGTGATCCTCGACGGCAAGCACGACTACCTCGGCGATCCCTGGCGGGTCCGCACGGTCATCAAGGGCGACCAGTCCTGCGTGGTCGTCGCGGCGGCGTCGGTGCTCGCCAAGGTCCGGCGCGACGCGATGATGTCGGAACTGGGCGACGGCTACGAAGACTTCGGCTTCTGTGACAACGCCGGATATCCCTCGCCGGTGCACCGCGCCGCCCTGGAGGCGCTGGGCCCCACCCCGCACCACCGGCTGTCCTGGTCCTATCTGGACGCACTGCCCAGGTGGCAGCACCTCAAGCGGGTACGCAGCGTCCCCGACACAGCTTCACTGGAGGCCGGTGGCCAGCTCGGTTTCGATTTCTGAGCGGCCCTGACCGCCACCCGCCGACGCGACTCGCACCGGCGTTTGATAAACATCAACTCATGCCTCTCATCCCCGAGGAGCCTCAGATTCACGAGAGTGTCCCGGGTCCCCGCGCCGTGCCGGCCCCCGGCCGTACGACGCCGACCCCCCGCCCTGTCCCTG
>NZ_JBPQTW010000461.1:0-1000 GCF_051386535.1 Streptomyces sp. URMC 127 | reverse complement strand
GTCCCCCCACGCCCGGGCCGACCGGCGGAACCCCCGCCCCCGGCGACGGGAAGGCTGCCTTCTCCCCGTACGTCGACACCCTCCTCAACCCCGCCTACGATCTCCTGGCCACGGCCCGCAAGACCGGCGTCAAGAACTTCAACCTCGCCTTCGTCACCTCCGGCGGCGGCTGCACCCCCACGTGGGGCGGGACCGGTGACCTCGGCAGCAACCCCGTGGCCGGGCAGATCGGGGCGCTGCGCGAGGCGGGCGGCGACGTACGGGTCTCGTTCGGCGGTGCCGCCGGGACCGAACTGGGCCTCGCCTGCTCCTCCGCCGACGACCTGGCCGCCGCGTACGGCAAGGTCGTGGACGCCTACAAGCTCACCAAGGTCGACTTCGACATCGAAGGCGGCGCACTGCCCGACACCGCGGCCAACACGCGCCGCGCCCGCGCCATCGCGCAGCTGCAGAAGAAGCATCCCGGGCTCGACGTCTCCTTCACCCTGCCGGTGATGCCCACGGGCCTCACCCAGGACGGCGTCAACCTGGTCGAGAACGCCAAGAAGAACGGCGTGTCCGTCTCCGCGGTCAACATCATGGCCATGGACTACGGCTCGTCCTTCGGCGGCGACATGGGTCAGTACGCCGTCGACGCGGCCACGGCGACGCAGGCCCAGGTCAAGGGCGTGCTGGGGCTGAGCGACGCCGCCGCGTGGAAGGCCGTGGCCGTCACCCCGATGATCGGCGTCAACGACGTGTCCAGTGAGGTCTTCACGACCGGCAACGCGAGCAGGCTGGTCGCGTTCGCCCGCGCCAAGGGCCTCGGCTGGCTCTCCATGTGGTCCGCCACGCGCGACAAGCAGTGCCCGGGCGGTGCGCAGAAGTCCGCCTCCGCAACCTGCAGCTCCGTCCTGCAGGACGAGCTCGCCTTCACCAAGGCCTTCGCCGCCTACCAGGGCCGGGGCTGAAGCGCTTCCCGTTCCCCAGGATCCCCCCACGGTTCCTCCCCCCACGGTTC
>NZ_JBPQTW010000460.1:0-1011 GCF_051386535.1 Streptomyces sp. URMC 127 | reverse complement strand
CCCGCACCCGCACCGCACAACGGCACCGCACGCCGCCCCCCGTCCCCGCACGAGCCGTCCCCGTACGAGCAGGGCTCCCCCGTCCCCGAGGAGCCCGACGACGACCTCCTGCCGCCCGTCGGCAGCGTCGACCTCGCTCTGGACGTCTCCGGGGAGACCGTCGCCAAGGTCGCCGGCCGCGTCGCCGACCGGCTCGGGCTGAGCCCCGCGGGGGACGAGGGCTCGGCGGTCGGCCTGCTCGGCGCCGCCCGCGCCGTGCCGCTGACGATCGTCGCGGAGGGCGTCGACTACGCGGCGGACCCCCTCGCGCTGGTCGAGTTCACCGACCTCCTCGCCGCCCGGGGCGCCCGTCTGCTCCTCGTCTTCCGCAACCCCGAATCGCAGAGCCTGGAGCTGGCGCTGAGGATGGCTGACCCCGGCAAGGACGAGACCGCCGCCCGCCTCGACCGGGTGCGCGACCGCATCGACCACATCGCGCGCCGCGAGCGCACCGCCCACGACCGGACCGCCCTGATCGCCCCCGTCCGCCCCGTCCCGCAGCGGGCCGCCGCCCTGCGCCTGGACCTCACCGCGCTGCGCCGCCACCCCGAGCCGGGCAGCGCGCGCTTCCTCACCGACCTCGGCGCCTTCGAGAGCACCGTGGAGGCCGAGCTGCTGCGCGTCGAGGAGGCGATCGGCCTGGCCGAGACGCAGATCGCCCGGCGCGACGAGCTGCGCGGGCGCCTGGAGGCCTTCTTCGCCCTGCTCGCCTCCCGCAGCATGGAGGAGGAGCAGGCGGCCGCGCCGCTCTACCGCACCGCGCACAACCTCCTGCACCGGGCGCCCTGCGAGCTCGCCGAGGCCGAGCGGGCCGTGGAGCGCTTCGCCGAGGCCGTGCGCCACCACACCCACCGGCCGCGAGGAGGCGACGCCTCGTGAACGCCCCCACTCACCCTCCCGGCGAAGGCCCGCCCGGGCCCGCGGCCGTCGCAGCCGGGCCGGGGGCAGGGGGCCCCGACGGGAGGCGGGGCC
>NZ_JBPQTW010000459.1:0-1034 GCF_051386535.1 Streptomyces sp. URMC 127 | reverse complement strand
CGGGCGCAAGGTGACGGTAACGATCGACCGTCCTGACGATCGCCCGTCCTGCCCGAAGGAGTTCGTTCATGGGTGCTTCCCGCAGAACCGCTCTCATGGTCTCCGGCGCCATGTGCGGTGTGCTGGCGCTTGGTGCGGCCGGTGCCGCCGCCGCGCCGGCCGGTTTCCCGCCGCCGGTGCCGCCCGCCTCGCCGGTGGCGCACAAGGCGCCCGCCCCGTCGCCCGCGTCGCTGCGCGACGCCGCCGCCGGAGGGGCCCGTGCCATCGACCGCAACGTGGTCGGGCAGCGGGCGGAGGCGGCGGTCAAGGAGTGCCGGGCGGCAGGTCAGGAGGAGGAAGCGGCCGGCGAAGCGGGCGAGGAGCTCCCGTGCGCGCAGGTCGAGGAGCACCTGGCGGGCCTGAACCGGGCCCGGGCCGTGCTGGCCCAGGAGGCCGCGGCCAAGCACCCGGACCTGGAGAAGATGACCAGGGCCGCCACGGACGCGGCCGCGGCCACGGCGTATCTGGCGAAGGACGGGGTCGAGGTCTCCGACCGGGGCATCGCCCCCGGGCACGAGCGGTACGACGGGCGGGGCCCGGGGCTGCTGGCGCTGGTGACGAACGTGCTGGGCGGCCTGGTGCACGCGCTCGGCGGAGTCGTCGGCGGGCTGACGGGGCTGATCGGCGGGGTGCTGGGAGGCATTCTGGGCTGAGTCCGGATCAGCCGGCGCGGGCGGCACGGGCCTCACCCGGGGCACGTGCCGCCCGCGCGTGCGCTGTGACCGCTCCGGGCGGCCCGGGCACGGTGAGCACTCCGCGTCTCTTGACACACCATCGCTTGTCATGGACATTCTCACCGCTTGGTCCGGTCCAAACCCCCCACCGCGCACACCGTGCCCCGTCCGGAGGAGCCATGAAGAGAGCCCGTACGGCCCTGCTGTCCGCAACGGCCGCGCTCGCCGCACTCGCCGCGCTCGGCACCGCCGTCCCCGCCGCCTCCCACCCCCGGGCGGCGGGGACCAGGGCAGCCTCCGCCGCGCACGACCCCGTACCCT
>NZ_JBPQTW010000458.1:0-1076 GCF_051386535.1 Streptomyces sp. URMC 127 | reverse complement strand
GGTGAGCGGGAGTGGTCGTATCGGGAGGTGGAGGAGCGGGCCGGCCGGTTGGCGGGCTGGCTTGTGCGGCGGGGTGTGGGTGCGGGGAGCCGGGTGGGTGTTGCGCTCGGGCGGTCCGTAGAGGCGGTCGTGGCGATGCTGGCGGTGCTGAAGGCCGGCGGGGCTTACGTCCCGCTTGACCCCGCCTACCCCGCTGAGCGGCTGGAGTTCATCGCTGAGGATGCACGGTTGGTGCTGGTGATCGATGCCGATGTGATGGCTGGTGAGCGTTCCGGTGTGGTGGTTGGTGACCGGGTCGTGGCAGGTGAACAGGCCGCGTATGTGATGTATACGTCGGGGTCGACGGGGTTGCCCAAGGGTGTTGAGGTGACGCATGCCGATGTTGTCGGGTTGGCGTCGGATGGGTGCTGGGGTGGTGCGCAGCGGCGGGTGTTGTGGCATTCGCCGGAGGTCTTCGACGCTTCGACGTTCGAGGTGTGGGTGCCGCTGCTGACCGGTGGCACGGTGGTGATCGCCTCGTCCGGAGAACTGGAGGTGGAGATCACTGCTGGTCGGGTGACGGGTCTGTGGCTGACCTCCGGGCTGTTCTCCGTCCTGGTCGAGCATCACCTTGAGGCGTTTGCTGGTGTGGAGCAGGTGTGGGCTGGTGGTGATGTGGTCTCGCCTGTCGCGGTGCGGCGGGTCCTCGACGCCCACCCCGGTTTGAGTGTTGTCAATGGTTACGGTCCGACGGAGACCACCACGTTCGCCACCCGGTACGTCGTGAGCGGTGAGGTGAATGATGGTGTCCCGATCGGCCGGCCCATGGACGGCATGCGGGCCTACGTCCTCGATGACCACCTGGCCCTGGTCCCGCCCGGAGTGCCGGGAGAGCTGTATCTCGCCGGTGCAGGGGTGGCCCGCGGCTATGTGGACCGTCCGGCGCTGACCGCTGAGCGGTTCGTCGCCGATCCGTACACGGGCGATGGTGTTGGTGCGCGGATGTATCGCACCGGGGACCTGGTCCGCTGGAACCGGGACGGGCAGCTGGAATACCTCGGCCGTGCCGATGACCAGGTCAAGATACGCGGCTTCCG
>NZ_JBPQTW010000457.1:0-1081 GCF_051386535.1 Streptomyces sp. URMC 127 | reverse complement strand
CACCCCCACCGACACCCCCGCGCCCGTCCTCGCCGCCACCGGCGTCACCATGCGCTTCGGCGGACTCACCGCCGTACACAACGTCAACCTCACCGTCCAACCCGACACCATCGTCGGCCTCATCGGACCCAACGGCGCCGGCAAAACCACCCTCTTCAACTGCCTCACCGGCCTCTACACCCCCACCGAAGGCACCATCACCTACAAAGGCGCCACCCTCCCACCCAAACCCCACCTCGTCACCAAAGCCGGCATCGCCCGCACCTTCCAGAACATCCGCCTCTTCGCCAACATGACCGTCCTCGAAAACGTCCTCGTCGGCCGCCACACCCGCACCAAAGAAGGCCTCCTCTCCGCCCTCCTCCGCGGCCCCGCCTTCCGCCACGCCGAAAAAGCCTCCGAAGAACGCGCCATGGAACTCCTCGCCTTCACCGGCCTCGCCCCCAAACGCGACCACCTCGCCCGCAACCTCCCCTACGGCGAACAACGCAAGCTCGAAATCGCCCGCGCCCTCGCCAGCGACCCCGGACTCCTCCTCCTCGACGAACCCACCGCCGGCATGAACCCCCAGGAAACCCGCGCCACCGAAACCCTCGTCCACGCCATCCGCGCCCAAGGCACCGCCGTCCTCGTCATCGAGCACGACATGCGCTTCATCTTCACCCTCTGCGACCGCGTCACCGTCCTCGTCCAAGGCGAAAAACTCACCGAAGGCACCTCAGCAGCCGTCCAAGCCGACGAACGCGTCATCGCCGCCTACCTCGGCACACCCTTCGAAGGCGCACCAGGAGAAGAAGAAGCCGCCGAAGCCGCCGAAGTCGCCGCCGCCGAAGCTCGCACCGAATCAGAGGGGGAAACCCCGTGAACCCCCTCCTCGAAGTCGACAACCTCCGCGTCGCCTACGGCAAGATCGAAGCCGTCAAAGGCATCAGCTTCACCGTCCAAGCAGGCCAGGTCGTCACCCTCATCGGCACCAACGGCGCAGGCAAAACCACCACCCTGCGCACCCTCTCCGGACTCCTCAAACCCCTCGCCGGCACCATCCGCTTCGACGGCCGCCCCCTCGCCGGAACCCCCGCCC
>NZ_JBPQTW010000456.1:0-1099 GCF_051386535.1 Streptomyces sp. URMC 127 | reverse complement strand
GCCGAACGCGTCCCCTGGCCCTCCCCCCTCCGCCCGGCCGTCCCGGGCCTGCTTGCGGCGCACGCGGGCCGCCGCGTCTGCGTACTGGCCAGCGGCGACCCCATGTTCTTCGGCATCGGCCGCACCCTCGCCGAGACCATCGGCCCGGACGCGCTCCGCGTCCTCCCGCACCCGTCCTCCGTCTCGTACGCCTGCGCCCGCCTGGGCATACCGCTGGAACAGACCGAAGTACTCAGCCTCGTCGGCCGCCCACTCGCAACGCTCACCCCGGCCCTCCATCACAACCACCGCCTCCTGATCCTCAGCGCGAACGCGGACACCCCCGCCGAAGTCGCGGCCCACCTCCGCGCACACGGCTACGGCCCGAGCCGCATGACGGTCCTGGAACAACTGGGCGCCCCCGCCGAACGACGCATCGACGGCACGGCCGACGACTGGCACCACGCCCCCGGCGACGCCCTCAACGTCATCGCCGTCACCTGCCACCGCGCCCCCGGGGCACCCCGCCTCCCTCTCACCCCGGGCCTGCCCGACGAGGCCTACGAACACGACGGCCAGCTGACGAAGCGCCACGTCCGGGCAGCGACACTCGCCGCCCTGGCCCCGGCCCCCGGCGAACTCCTCTGGGACGTGGGCGGCGGTTCCGGCTCGATCGCCGTGGAATGGATGCGATCCCACCGCACCTGCCGCGCCATCAGCATCGAACGCGACCCGGCCCGAGCGGCCCGCATCACCCGCAACGCCGAAAGACTGGGCGTCCCCGGACTCCAGGTCGTCACCGGCCCCGCCCCCGCCGCCCTCACCGGACTGCCCAACCCCGACGCAATCTTCATCGGCGGCGGCCTCACCGCCCCAGGACTCCTGGACGCGTGCTGGGAGGCACTGCCTCCGGGCGGCCGCCTGGTGGCCAACACGGTCACCCTCGAATCCGAGGCGCTGCTCAGCGACCGGTACCGCCGCCACGGTGGCGAACTGACCCGCCTGGCCGTCGCGCACGCCGTCCCCGTAGGAGGCTTCACGGGCTGGCGCCAGGCGATGCCGGTGACGCAGTGGTCCGTGGTGAAGACGGCGCCGCAGCCGGAGGACGGGCGGGAGGGGG
>NZ_JBPQTW010000455.1:0-1099 GCF_051386535.1 Streptomyces sp. URMC 127 | reverse complement strand
GGGGAGGCCCGCCCCGTGGGCCTCCGCCCCGGGCCAGGCCTCCCCGACCCCCGACTGGGACGCCCTCGCCGACACCACCGCCGCGCGCGGCCGCCGCCGCAAGTGGCTGCTGATCGGCGGCGGCGCGGTGGCCACGGTCGCCGTCGCGGGCACGGTGGCGGCGCTCGTCATCGGCTCGAACAAGAGCGGTCACGCCTCCGGCCTGCCCTCGCCGCAGAAGCTGCCGAGCTCCCCGGGCTCGCCCGAGCCGTCGTTCTCGCAGGTCGCCCCGCCACCTCCGCCGAATCCGCGGGAGTTCATAGCCAGCGCGGACAAGGACAAGGCCCCGCTGAGCACGAAGACGCTGTTCCCGCACAGCAAGCCGTCCCTCGACAAGCGCAAGTACGAGCGCACGGCCACGGCCACGACGGATGACTGCGCCTCGGCCGCGCAGAACGGCCTCGGCGCCGTCCTTGCGGACAACGGCTGCCGCAAGGTGCTGCGGGCGACGTTCGTGCGGGACGGGGTGGCGGTGACGGTCGGCGTCGCCGTCTTCGACACGAAGGCCGCAGCGGACAAGGCCAAGGAGCGTTCCACGGGGAACATCGAGTCCCTCGCCGGCGACGGCCCGTCCTTCTGCCGGGCCACGTCCTGCCGCCTCACCGCGAACGCGGAGGGGCGCTACGCGTACTTCACGGTCGCCGGCTACACGAACGGCAAGGCCGTCCCCGACGACGACAAGGACGCGCTCCAGGCCGGCCGCGACGTGGCGGGCTACACGTTCCGCCGCATCATGGCCCGCGCCAACGCCCAGGCGTCGGCGTCGGTGGCGACCCCGACGCCGAGCACGCCCCCGAAGAAGCAGGCGTAAGCCCTCCTGCCGCAGGCAGGGAAACCCCGCCGCGACGGCGACAAGCCACCACGGCGCGACGCGGCGGTGCCGTCCCGGCCTCAGGTGCGTACGGCACCGCCGGGCTCCGACGTCGTGGCTGATCGCCGCTGCGGCGGATTTCAAGGGTGCGAGACACCCTTGCCCCGTGGACGCATTGGCGCGCGGCGCCCTTGAGCCCGTGCGCCGACCGCAGGTCAGCCCCCGTCCCCACCGTCCCCCGCCTCGTCC
>NZ_JBPQTW010000454.1:0-1101 GCF_051386535.1 Streptomyces sp. URMC 127 | reverse complement strand
GGCGCGGGCGGGCCGCTGGAACGTGGGTGGTGGGCGTCGCTCATCGGGTCGTGCTCCCTGCGGTGGCGGGCTTGAGTTGACGCAGCATCAGGGCGAGCAGCCAGGGCGCCCCGAGCGTGGCGGTGACGACCCCGACGGGCAGGCCGTGGACGGGCAGCAGGTGCAGGACGACGAGGTCGGAGGCGAGCAGCAGGACCGCGCCGGTGAGTGCCGCGAGGATCAGCGAGCCGGCCGTCGGGGGCCCGGCCAGGAACCGCACCACGTGCGGGACGGCCAGGGCGACGAACCCGACGGGCCCGGTGAGCGCGGCCGCGACGGACGCCAGGAGGACGGCGAGCAGGAGGAGCTGGAGGCGGGCCGCATTCGGGGCGAGGCCGAGTCCCCCGGCGGACTCGTCGCCGAGGTCGAGGACGGCGATCCTGCGGTGCCCGGCGAGGGCGAGCACGATGCCGGCGAGGACGAGCGCGCCGCCCGTGCCCGTCTCGGTCCAGGTCCGGCCGTAGACGGAACCCGTGGTCCACTGCAGGGCGTCCGCGGCGAGTTCGGCCGGGAAGCGGACGATGAAGAGGTTGACGACCGCGGCGAGCCCCTGCTGCACGGCGAGGCCGACGAGCACGATGCGGGTGACGGTCACCCCGCCGCGCCAGGAGAGCGCGGCGAGCAGCAGGGCCGCCAGCATGCCGCCGCCGAGCGCCCCCGCGGGGGTGAGCGCGGCCGGGGCGCCGGTGGCGAGGACGGCGACCGCGCCGAGGGAGGCGCCGCCGGTCACGCCGACCACGTCCGGGGAGGCGAGCGGGTTGCGCAGCACGCGCTGCATCACCGCCCCGGCGACGGCGAGCCCGGCACCGGCCACGATCGCGGCGACGGCGCGCGGGGCGCGCAGGTCCTGGACGAGCATCACGTCGGCCGTGTCGCCGACGCCGACGAGGGCCCGCAGCGCGTCGAGGGGCGGCACGGGCACTTCGCCCGCGCCGAGCCCGAAGGCGAGGAGGACGGCGAGCGCGACCGCGGCCGCGGCCGCGAGGAGCAGGATGCGGCGGCGCTGCCGGGCGAGCGCGCCACCGTGGCGGTGCGTCAGGCGGGGGCCGTGCGGGAGGCGGG
>NZ_JBPQTW010000453.1:0-1109 GCF_051386535.1 Streptomyces sp. URMC 127 | reverse complement strand
CGTGGGGGCCGTGGGTGCCGCCGGCGAGGGGGGCAGGGGTGTCTTCTGCGGCCTCGCGGGGTGAGGCGATGGTGGGGCCGGCGGACGCAGGCATGACTTTGCCCCTTTTGGGTTGACTTCGTGCGCGTGCTGTGCCGTCGCTTGCGGGCGGTGACGAGCGGCAACTGCAACAAGTTACGTTCGGCGCACGGTCCGTGACCGGCGTAGGGGCGGGTTTCGCTCGATGGTGGTACGGCCGTGCGACGGGCGTGAGTTGTGTCTGCTAATGGGGTCCGGGGCGGACGCACCCCGTTCCGTCGACTAATCTGCACCCCATGGCCATGAACTTTCTCGCTCTCGACGTAGGGCCGCTCAAGCCCGAGCCCGCGCCGCTCGTCCTCGGCGCGGTGCTGTTCTTCCTCGTCTTCGCCCTGATGGCGAAGGTGCTGCTGCCCCGGATCAACAAGGTCCTCGTCGAGCGCGAGAAGGCCACCGAGGGCCGCTTCGACGACGCGGAGGCGACGCGCGCCGAGGCTGCCCGCGTCCACGCCGAGTACCAGGAGCTGCTCGCGGAGGCCCGGCACGAGGCCGCGCGCCTGCGCCAGGAGGCGACCGAGCAGGGCACCGCGATCATCGCCGAGCTGCGGGCCGAGGGCCAGCGCCAGCGCGAGGAGATCATCTCCGCGGGTCACGCGGTGATCGACGCCGAGCGTGCGGTCGCCGAGGCGGAGCTGCGCGAGCAGGTCGGCGTGCTGGCCACGGAGCTGGCGGGCCGTATCGTCGGCGAGGAGGTCGCCCAGTTCGCCCGTGAGAACGGCACGGTGGACCGCTTCCTCGACGAGCTGCGCACCGCGCAGGCCGCCGACGCCGCCCGTGAGGGGCGCGACTGACGGCGGCCGGCCGCCGCTGGGACATTCTCGGACGCCGAAGGCTCCGCTCCCCTTTTCCGGGGTGCGGAGCCTTCGGCGTTCTGCCTTCTGTGTTCTGCGTGCTCAGGCTCCGGCCGTCCTGATGCGCAGGGCGCGGCGCAGGTCGTCGAGCTCGTCGGTGAGCCTGCGGCGCAGGGCGGGGAGGGGGTCGGCGGTGCGCAGGCATTCCTCGCCGAGGTCGAGGGTGTGCTGTTCGACGAG
>NZ_JBPQTW010000451.1:0-1127 GCF_051386535.1 Streptomyces sp. URMC 127 | reverse complement strand
CCCCACCGCCGTACCGCTCCCTCACCGCTCAGACAGGAGTCCGCCGTGACCCACCTCCGACCAGCCCCCCGCCGGACGCGCAGAGTTGCCGCCGCGCTCCTCGCCGTGATCACCGGCGCCGCCGCGCTCACCGCGTGCGGCGGCGACGACAAGGCGAAGGGCGAGGACAAGGCCGCCGCCGACGCAGGCTTCCCCCGCACCGTCACCCACGCCATGGGCAGCACCGAGATCAAGCACAAGCCGCAGCGCGTCGTCGTCCTCGACACCGGCGAGCTCGACGACGTCACCATGCTCGGCATCACCCCCGTCGGCGCGGTCTCCCCCCACATGAAGACCGAGGGCGGCTTCCCGCAGTACCTCGCGGCGAAGACGAAGGACACCAAGGACGTCGGCCCCATGGCCGAGCCGAACATCGAGCGGATCATCTCCCTCAAGCCGGACCTGATCCTGTCCTCCAAGGTCCGCCACGCCAAGGTCTACGACCGCCTCAAGGACATCGCCCCCACCGTCTTCACCGAGACCACCGGCGCGCCCTGGAAGGAGAACCTCAAGGTGCACGCCCAGGCCCTCGGCCTGGAGAAGGAGGCGCAGACGGCCATGGCCGCGTACGAGAAGCGCGCCAAGGCCCTGGGGGAGGAGATCAAGAAGAAGAACAACGGCACCATGCCGACCGCGTCCGTCGTCCGCTTCGTCGCCGGCCCCACCCGGCTCTACCAGAAGGCCTCGTTCAGCGGCATCGTCCTGTCCGACGTCGGCCTGCGCCGCCCGGCGTCCCAGGACGTCGACAAGCCCATGCTGGACGTCTCCCCGGAGCAGATCGACAAGGCCGACGCCGACCTCGTCTTCGTCACCGTCGCCGACGACCCGGAGAAGACCCAGCAGGGCGCCGTCCAGGGCAACCCGCTCTGGAAGGGCCTCGGCGCCGTCAAGAACGACAAGGTGTTCCAGGTGCCGGACGAGACGTGGATGTCCGGCATCGGCATCCAGGCCGCGAACCACGTCGTGGACGACATCGCCAAGGCCGCCGGCGTCGACGCCCCCAAGTAAGCCCCGCCTCCCCGGCGGCCCTCGTCCTCGCCCTCGTCCTGCTCGCCCTGAAGGTCGCCCTGCTCGGCGCGGCCCTCGCC
>NZ_JBPQTW010000450.1:0-1143 GCF_051386535.1 Streptomyces sp. URMC 127 | reverse complement strand
GCCCCCGTCTCCCCGGCCGACTGCGCGTACGTGATGTTCACGTCCGGCTCCACCGGCAGGCCCAAGCCCGTGGCGATACCGCACCGCGGCGTGGTCCGCCTGGTGTTCTCCGAGCCCGAACTGCCGCCGCCCGGCCCCGGCGACGGCGTCCTGCACGCCTACGGGCTCTCCTCCGACGCGTCCACCATCGAGATCTGGGCAGCGCTCCTCACCGGCGCCTGCCTGGTCCTCGCCGACCGCGAGGAACTGCTGTCCCCCGCCGCGCTGGAGGAGGTCTTCCACGCGTACGGCGTCACCGTGGCCTACCTGACCACCAGCGTCTTCCACCTCGTCGCGCGGAACCGGCCCCGCGCGCTCAAGCGGCTGCGCTTCGTGTCGGCGGGCGGGGAAGCCATGGACCCCGCGCTCGCCTGCGCCGTCCTGGAGGCCTGCCCCGACACCACGGTCGTCAACTTCTACGGCCCGACCGAGAACTCCGTGGTCTCCACGGCCCACATCCTGCGCACCCTGCCCGCCGACGCCGCCGGCGTCCCCATAGGCCGCCCCTTCGGCGCCTCGACCTGCCACGTCCTGCGCCCCGACGGCTCCGCCGCGGCACCGGGCGAGGAGGGCGAGCTGTACGTCGGAGGGGACGGCCTGGCCCTCGGCTACCCGGGCGATCCGGAGCTGACCGCCGCACGGTTCGTCAGCGTGCCCGGAGCCGAGCCCGGCGGCCTGCTGTACCGCACGGGCGACCGCGCCGTGCGGGGCGCCGACGGCACCCTGGAGTACCGCGGCCGGCTGGACCGCCAGGTGAAGCTGCGCGGCCACCGCATCGAACTCGACGAGGTCGAGGCCCGGCTGCGCGCCCACCCCGCCGTCGGCGAGGCCGCCGTCGAGGCCGGGGCGGGCACCTTGACCGCGTACGTGACCCCCGCGGAGCCCGGCTTACCCCTGCCGCTCCCCGCCTTACGCGCTTACTGCGCGCAGTGGCTGCCCGCCCAAGCCGTCCCCGCGCTCGTGGCCCGGGAATCCTTCCCCGTGACGAGCGGCGGCAAGATCGACCGCAGCCGGCTGGCGGCGGACACGTCCCCCGCGGCCACCGGAACCGCCGACGGCACCCAGGCGCCCACCGGCCCCCGCGCCACCGGCCCCCGCGTCACC
>NZ_JBPQTW010000449.1:0-1205 GCF_051386535.1 Streptomyces sp. URMC 127 | reverse complement strand
CTTCAGAACTAACACAGTGGACGCGAGCAACTGAGGACAAGCCCTCGGCCTATTAGTACCAGTCAGCTCCAACCGTTACCGGTCTTCCACACCTGGCCTATCAACCCAGTCGTCTACTGGGAGCCTTACCCCATCAAGTGGGTGGGAGTCCTCATCTCGAAGCAGGCTTCCCGCTTAGATGCTTTCAGCGGTTATCCCTCCCGAACGTAGCCAACCAGCCATGCCCTTGGCAGGACAACTGGCACACCAGAGGTTCGTCCGTCCCGGTCCTCTCGTACTAGGGACAGCCCTTCTCAAGACTCCTACGCGCACAGCGGATAGGGACCGAACTGTCTCACGACGTTCTAAACCCAGCTCGCGTACCGCTTTAATGGGCGAACAGCCCAACCCTTGGGACCGACTCCAGCCCCAGGATGCGACGAGCCGACATCGAGGTGCCAAACCATCCCGTCGATATGGACTCTTGGGGAAGATCAGCCTGTTATCCCCGGGGTACCTTTTATCCGTTGAGCGACGGCGCTTCCACAAGCCACCGCCGGATCACTAGTCCCGACTTTCGTCCCTGCTCGACCCGTCGGTCTCACAGTCAAGCTCCCTTGTGCACTTACACTCAACACCTGATTGCCAACCAGGCTGAGGGAACCTTTGGGCGCCTCCGTTACCCTTTAGGAGGCAACCGCCCCAGTTAAACTACCCACCAGACACTGTCCCTGATCCGGATCACGGACCCAGGTTAGACATCCAGCACGACCAGAGTGGTATTTCAACGACGACTCCACACACACTGGCGTGCATGCTTCACAGTCTCCCACCTATCCTACACAAGCCGAACCGAACACCAATATCAAGCTGTAGTAAAGGTCCCGGGGTCTTTCCGTCCTGCTGCGCGAAACGAGCATCTTTACTCGTAGTGCAATTTCACCGGGCCTATGGTTGAGACAGTCGAGAAGTCGTTACGCCATTCGTGCAGGTCGGAACTTACCCGACAAGGAATTTCGCTACCTTAGGATGGTTATAGTTACCACCGCCGTTTACTGGCGCTTAAGTTCTCAGCTTCGCCCCGACGAATCAGAGCTAACCGGTCCCCTTAACGTTCCAGCACCGGGCAGGCGTCAGTCCGTATACATCGCCTTACGGCTTCGCACGGACCTGTGTTTTTAGTAAACAGTCGCTTCTCGCTGGTCTCTGCGGCCACCCCCAGCTCA
>NZ_JBPQTW010000448.1:0-1228 GCF_051386535.1 Streptomyces sp. URMC 127 | reverse complement strand
GGTGAGCGGGAGTGGTCGTATCGGGAGGTGGAGGAGCGGGCCGGCCGGTTGGCGGGCTGGCTTGTGCGGCGGGGTGTTCGGGCGGGGAGCCGGGTGGGTGTTGCGCTCGGGCGGTCCGTAGAGGCGATCGTGGCGATGCTGGCGGTGCTGAAGGCCGGCGGGGCTTACGTGCCGCTTGACCCCGCCTACCCCGCTGAGCGGTTGCAGTTCATCGCTGAGGATGCGCAGTTGGCGTTGGTGATCGACGCAGAAGTGATGTCCGGCGACTTTTCGGCGTTCTCGGGGACGCGGTTCGAGGCGCCGGTGGACGGTCCTGGGGCTGCGTATGTGATGTATACGTCGGGGTCGACGGGGTTGCCCAAGGGTGTGGAGGTGACGCATGCCGATGTTGTCGGGTTGGCGTCGGATGGGTGTTGGGGTGGTGCGCAGCGGCGGGTGTTGTGGCATTCGCCGGAGGTCTTCGATGCTTCGACGTTCGAGGTGTGGGTCCCGCTGCTGACGGGTGGCACGGTGGTGGTTGCTTCGTCCGGTGAGCTGGACAGTGAGCGGCTGGCGGCGGAGATCGCTGCTGGTCGGGTGACGGGTCTGTGGTTGACGTCCGGGCTGTTCTCTGTCCTGGTTGAGCATCACCTTGAGGCGTTTGCTGGTGTGGAGCAGGTGTGGGCTGGTGGTGATGTGGTCTCGCCTGCGGCGGTGCGGCGGGTCCTCGACGCCCACCCCGGTTTGAGTGTTGTCAATGGTTATGGTCCGACGGAGACCACCACGTTCGCTACCCGGCATGTCGTGACCGGTGAGCTGTCTCAGGGCAGTGTGCCGATCGGCCGGCCCCTGGACGGCATGCGGGCCTACGTTCTCGATGACCACCTGGCCCTGGTCCCGCCCGGAGTGCCGGGAGAGCTGTATCTCGCCGGTGCAGGGGTGGCCCGCGGTTATGTGGACCGTCCGGCGCTGACCGCTGAGCGGTTCGTCGCCGATCCGTACACGGGCGATGGTGTTGGTGCTGGTGCGCGGATGTATCGCACCGGGGACCTGGTCCGCTGGAACCGGGACGGGCAGCTGGAATACCTCGGCCGTGCCGATGACCAGGTCAAGATACGCGGCTTCCGTGTCGAACCCGGGGAGATCGAAGCGACGCTTCGTCTGCACCCGGGCGTGGCGGATGCGCTCGTTGTGGTGCGGGAGGACCAGCCCGGGGACAAGCGCCTCATCGCCTACACCACCCCCGCCA
>NZ_JBPQTW010000447.1:0-1234 GCF_051386535.1 Streptomyces sp. URMC 127 | reverse complement strand
TCCTGACGGGATTTGAACCCGCGGCCTCCACCTTGACAGGGTGGCGAGCACTCCAAACTGCTCCACAGGACCTTGCTATGTGCGAGCACTAGTCTCGCACACGTTACTGCGTGCCCCCAACGGGATTCGAACCCGTGCTACCGCCTTGAAAGGGCGGCGTCCTGGGCCACTAGACGATGAGGGCTGATGGCCCACCTGGGCGCTTTGCAGCGCCTCGGGGACGTGAGAAGCATATGGGATGGAGGGAGGTAACGCCAAAACGGTTTCCCCGAGGCCGCCGCCGGGTGCGGCGCGGGCGGCGCACGAGAGCCGTGCGGGGCCGTGCGGGGGCCCGCCGGGGGTGCGTGCCGGACAATGGCGAGCGTGCTGGAGATGACGCGCGAGGAGTTCGAGGAACTGGTCGCCGAAGCCCTGGACCGGATCCCGCCGGAGCTGACGCGGCTGATGGACAACGTCGCGGTGTTCGTCGAGGACGAGCCCCCGGCGGAGGACCCGGAGCTGCTCGGCCTCTACGAAGGGACGCCGCTGACCGAGCGCGGCGAGTGGTACGCGGGCGTCCTGCCCGACCGGATCACGATCTACCGCGGCCCCACGCTCCGCCTGTGCACCTCGCGGGAAGAGGTGGTGGAGGAGACCGAGGTGACGGTCGTCCACGAGGTGGCCCACCACTTCGGCATCGACGACGAACGCCTGCACGCCCTCGGCTACGGGTGACCGCTCGGGACCGACCGCTTACGGCCGGCTGCTGCGGCTGACCTTTTACGGCTGACCGCCGGCGGGTGGGGCCCGGCCGCCGGCCGGCAAAGAGCCGGTCAGGTGACAGCGCGCCGCGCGTGTCCTGGGCGGGGCGGTCTCAGTTGGGCAGGGGGCCTGTCCCATGCGTCAGTCCCGGAAGTCCCGAAGGCGGTCCCCCGATGCCTCCCACCTCACCCCGCGCAGTCGTCACCAGGATCGCTGCCGTCGCCGCCGTGACCCTGGCCCTCGGGGGGTGCATGAGCGTGAGCGACCCGGAGCGGCCCGCTCCGTCGCCGGGCGCGGGCAAGCAGCGCGAGGCCGGACCCGAGCCGGACGGCGGCGTGCGGATTCCGGGCGGGCGGCCCGGGCAGGCGGACGCGCGCTCCGCGCGGGGCGCGAGCGGCAGCCCGTCGGCGAGGAACACGGCCTCCCCGTCCGCCCCCGCGACGCCCTCGGGCACCCCGGCCGAGGCCTCGCCGGACGCCCGCCCCGGCAAGCC
>NZ_JBPQTW010000446.1:0-1264 GCF_051386535.1 Streptomyces sp. URMC 127 | reverse complement strand
GGCCGGCCGCGGGGCCGCCGCAGCCGGCGAGGACGGCGGCCGTCAGCAGTGACGCACCGGCCGCCCGGCTGAACCGGGGTGCGCGCATGGGGCGACGGTAGAGCGCGTACGGAGTGCGGGGAACCCGTCTCGCGGCAGTCCGGCAGCGCCCGTCCGCCGCACGACGGTTCCCTGCCGCCGTGGCAGGCATTTCCCTGCGCCGCCACGGCGAGCAAGGGGGACGGCGAGGGTCCGGCGGAATCCGCAGTCACCGCGAGCCGTACGACCGGCTGAGGCGACGCCCGTCACCCCGCGTCGCGGATGACGCAGGTCAGCCGCGCCGAGCACACCCGCTTGCCCTGCTCGTCCGTGACGGCGATCTCGTACGTGGCGGTGGTGCGCCCGCGGTGGACGGGTGTGGCGACGCCGGTCACCAGCCCGGAGCGGACGCCGCGGTGGTGGGTGCAGTTGAGGTCGACGCCGACGGCGATGCGGGAGGGGCCGCCGTGCAGCATGGCGCCGACGGAGCCGAGGGTCTCGGCGAGCACGGCGGAGGCTCCGCCGTGCAGCAGCCCGTACGGCTGGGTGTTGCCCTCGACGGGCATGGTGCCGACGACGCGCTCGGCGGAGGCTTCGACGACGTGCACGCCCATGCGCTCGCCGAGGTGGCCGGCGGAGAACAGGGCGGGCAGGTCGAGCCCGCTGCCGGCCCACTGGTCGAGGACCTCCTGCGGGAACGTGGTCTTGGCGTGCTCGCCCATGCGTCGTGCTCCGATCACCTGCGGCCGTTGTGGTGTGAAAGTTTCTTCAGTTCAACGGTCCGCCGTCAACCGGTCTGTTCTGTGGTGCGTTCGAGCCGGACGACCAGCGACTTGCTGGCCGGGGTGTTGCTGGTGTCGGCGGTGTGGTCGAGCGGGATGAGGACGTTGGTCTCCGGGTAGTAGGCGGCGGCGCAGCCGCGGGCGGTGGGGTAGTGGACGACGCGGAAGCCCGGGGCGCGGCGCTCGGTGCCGTCGGTCCACTCGCTGACGAGGTCGGCGTAGCTGCCGTCGGCGAGGTCGAGTTCGCGGGCGTCGTCGGGGTTGACGAGGACGACGCGGCGGCCGTTCTTGATGCCGCGGTAGCGGTCGTCGAGGCCGTAGATGGTGGTGTTGTACTGGTCGTGCGAGCGCAGGGTCTGCAGGAGGAGGCGGCCTTGAGGGGCGTGGGGGTATTCGACGGGTGAGGCGGTGAAGTTGGCCTTGCCGGTGGTGGTGGGGAAGCGGCGTTCGTCGCGGGGGGCGTG
>NZ_JBPQTW010000445.1:0-1276 GCF_051386535.1 Streptomyces sp. URMC 127 | reverse complement strand
CGACTGGCCGTCCGCCCGTCCGCCGGAGTTGTCCGCCCGTCCTCCGGACCCGCCCGCTGGGCCGCCGGCCCGGACGGCGGAGCGCTACGCCGCCGCGGCGGGCTGCTCCATGGGAGCCGGCAGCGTCCGCGCGGGCTCCGGGCGGGACTGCGCCGGTGCGGCGAGGTCCTCCGCGCCCTCGGGCACGGGCACCGACGCGAAGATGGCGTCCTGCTGCTCCTGCAGCTCGCGGGCGCGCTCGGGGGAGGTGGTGGGCAGCCGCTGCTCCTCGTACAGCTTGTGCGTCGCCTCCTGGGCCCACTTGCTCGACGGAGTGTGGAACTGCACCTCGAACACGTGGTGGGAGCGCGGGTCGCGCCAGGCGGCGTTGATGCCCTTGTAGCCGTACTTGCGGCCCCAGGTGTTGGACCACTTGACGCTGTCGTTGCCCCACAGCGCCAGGGCCGAGGAGGCGATGGTCACTCCGTTGGTGTAGCTGCCGTCCGGCCACTGGAGGGTGTAGCGCAGCGAGTCGCTGATCCTGGCCAGGGCGGCGTCCACGCTCTGCCCGGGGGCCGCCTTCATGGCCGTGGCGACCTTGCGCTTGAGGGAGTCCGGCGACTTCAGCCGGTGGTCGAAGCCGATGAGGGTGGCGTGGCTGATGCGGGCCACCGCCTCCATCTCGGGGCTGACGGTCCGCTCGGCGGACCGGGCGCGGGCGAGGAACGCGTCGACCTTCTTGTTGTCCGCGGCGTTGAGGGACAGGCCGTCGCCCCGCCACCCGCCGTCGTCGTCGGCACGCAGGCCCACGGGAGGGGCCGCCTTGACCGGTTTGGCCACGGCGGTCGCCGTGACCGCCCGGCCGTCGGCCAGGGCGCTCTGCACCGGTCCGGCGCTCAGGGCGGCGGCGAGCGCTGCGGCGGCAGCGAGTCGGGGGGCAGTGCGGTTGCTGAGCACCGTGTGATCCGTCCTTCGGCACGTGAGGTGGTATCCGGCAACTCATACAACCGGCCGTTGCCCGTACCGGTAACTGCACGGTGGGCCGCAGGACCGGCCTTTGGCCGGATCGCGGCGGCCGGGGCGGAAATCCGGGCCCTTTGGGCCGTGCGGGTGGTGAGGGGGTGTGTTGGCCGCATTCGTCGGATGATCGCTCCGGTGCGTTGTTACGTTTTGCTGACTAATGACCCCTTTGGTGGTGGTTCCGGCGGTGGGGGAGTGGGCGGTGGTTGCGGTGGTGGGTGGAGTACGGGTCTCGGGGCGTGGCGCGGTTGCGGAGGACGCCGGGGTTGCGGGGGGT
>NZ_JBPQTW010000444.1:0-1308 GCF_051386535.1 Streptomyces sp. URMC 127 | reverse complement strand
CCGCATCCCCCGCCCTGCCCCGGCCGCTGCTCCCCTCCGCGAAGGGCGACGGCGACGTCACCCCCGTCGTCACCAACGGCCCGGTCGGCTCCAAGCTCGACGTCGTCTTCATCGGCGACGGCTACACCGCGGGCCAGCAGGGCGACTTCCACGCCGCGGTGCGCGCCAAGTGGGCGAACATGTCGGCCGTCGAGCCGTACGCGTCCTACAAGAACCTCTTCAACGTGTGGGCCGTCGACGCGGTCTCGCGCGAGTCCGGCGTCACCAACGACCCCGCCAAGGGCGTCACGAAGGACACGGCCCTGCGCTCGTACTTCTTCTGCGACGACATCGAGCGGCTGCTGTGCGTCGACACCGCGCGCGTCGAGTCGTACGCGGCGAAGGCCCCGGCAGCGGACCTCGTGGTCGTCCTCTCCAACTCCGCCAAGTACGGCGGCGCCGGCTACAACGACATCGTCTCGCAGGCCGGCTACGACGGCGTCGCCACGGCCTCGGCCGGCCACCCCAAGTCCGACCAGGTGGCCGTCCACGAGACCGGGCACTCGCTCGGCAAGCTCGCCGACGAGTACCAGTACGACGAGTACGGCACGTACACCGGCGCCGAGCCGCGCGACGTCAACATCAGCACGCTGGACGCGCGGCAGCAGGGCGAGCAGCGGCAGAAGTGGTACCGCTGGATCGGCCGGACCTCGCCGGACGGCGGCACCGTCGGCTCCTACGAGGGCGGCGGCTACTACCCCAAGGGCCTCTACCGCCCCACCGAGAACTCGCTCATGCGCACGCTGGGCCACGAGTTCAACCTGCCGGGGCGCGAGGCGATGATCGCGGGCTTCTACCGCCACGCGAGCGTGCTGAGCAGCGACAGCGGCCCGTACGGGACGGTCTCGCGGCGCGAGCGGGTCACCGTCCGGCTCGCGGCGCCGACCGTCACCCTGCGCTGGTACGTGGACGGGCTGGAGGTCGTGCCCGCGCGCGGCCGGACCGAGGTCGTCCCGCGCGCACTCGGCGTACCGGCGGACGGCCGCCCGCACACGCTGACGGCCCGGGCGGTGGACCGCACGGACGCGGTCCTCGACCCGGAGCTGAGGGGAAGACTGAAGGGGCAGCTGGTGTGGAGGGTGACGCGCTGAGCGCCCCTTAGGGGCGCGGGGAACTGCGCGACCAGCCACATACGGCCCGCAGCCGAATCGGCAAGGCGACGCGGTGTCAGGCCGCGTCCAGGAAGGGCGCGTCGCCATAAGCCCGCGCGAGGCGCTCGTAACCGCGGTCAAGGGCGGCGGTAGCCGCACCCCGTACGTCCCCCGCCCC
>NZ_JBPQTW010000443.1:0-1354 GCF_051386535.1 Streptomyces sp. URMC 127 | reverse complement strand
GAGGATCCGCCTTCTGCGGGGGTGGGGGGTGGGCAGGGCTTCCAGGAGAGGGTCTGGCGGGCGGTGGCCGCGTCCTGGGAGCGGGTGGCCTTCTCGCTCGGGTGCGGGGTGCGTGCGCTGTGGCCGGTGCCGGTGCCGCCGCCGCTGTCGGCGCCTGTGCAGGCCGTCGCCGTGACCGCCAGGATCGCGGCGGTGAGCAGGCCTCCTGCCCGTACGGATCTGGTCACTCGTTCATCGTCCGCGGCGGGCGGTGGGCGTGCGCGCGGGGTGGGGCGTACGGGTTACCCGGGGGGTTTGTTATTAACCCCCTACAGGGGGACGAAAGTGATCTCCGTGGCCTTGACGCTCACCCACACCGGTGTGCCCTCCGACAGGCCCAGCTCGGCCGCCGCCGCCGGGGTGATCTCCGCTACGACGTCCGGCTCGCCCGACACGAGGACCCTCAGGCGGCCGCCGTGCGCGGTGATCTCGCGGATCGTGCCCTGCCAGACGTTGCGGGGGCTTCCCGCGGTGGGGGGTGCGGTGTGGAGGGAGACCGCCTCCGGGCCGACCACGGCCAGGCCCGCTGCCGTGCGGTCGGCGGCGTCCGCTGCGATCAGGCTTGCTCCTTCGTCCAGGAGCACGGTTCCTTCTGCTGTGGCCTTGCCCCGCCACGCGTTCCTCCCCAGCATGCGGGCCACCCAGGGGGAGCGGGGGTGGCGGGTCAGCTCGGCGGGCGTCGCGTACTGGACGGTGCCGCCGTCCTCCAGGACGAGGACGTGGTCGGCCAGGGAGACCGCCTCCACGGGGTCGTGGGTGACGATCAGGCAGACGCCGGGGAAGTCCGCGAGGTGCGTGCGGAGCGTGTGCCGGACCGCGGAGCGGGTCGACTGGTCGAGGGCGGCGAGGGGCTCGTCCAGGAGCAGCAGGCGGGGGCCGGCCGCCAGGGCCCTGGCGAGGGCCACGCGCTGGGCCTGGCCGCCGCTGAGGCTGCCGGGCCTGCGGTGGGCCAGCTCGGCCACGTCCAGGCGGGTCAGCCAGTGGTGGGCGCGGTGGTGGGCTTCCTTCTTGGGCACGCCCTGGGCTCGGAGGCCGTAGGCGGTGTTGGCGAGGGCGGTGAGGTGGGGGAAGAGGGCCGTGTCCTGGGGGACCCAGGAGATGTGGCGTTGGTGCGGGGGGTTTGCCGAGACGTCTTTGTCGCCGAGGGTCAGGGTGGTTGCCGTGGCCCGGGTCGTCAGGCCCAGGAGGGCTCGGAGCAGGGTTGTCTTCCCCGCGCCGTTCGGGCCCACCACGGCGATGGTGGTGCCGGGCTGTGCGGTGAGCGTGGTGTTCGTGGCGCCGGTGACCGTGGTGCGCAGGGGGTGCGGGGTGGGGG
>NZ_JBPQTW010000442.1:0-1369 GCF_051386535.1 Streptomyces sp. URMC 127 | reverse complement strand
CCAAACACCCCAGGAACCGAAGCGCCCAGCACCGACAGATCCCCACCACACCCCGCGGCAAGAACCTCCTCCCGCTCGACGCCGGCCACCACATCAACCGCACCCAACGGCACGCCCGGATCAGCCACCCACTCCCGCAGCAACCGCAACCAACGTGCCATCAACGCATCAACCGTCGACCGCTCGAACAGATCCGACGAGAACTCGACCCAGCCCGAGATCCCTTCAGGGCGGCTCGCGGAGTCGTGGTGCTCCGTCAAGATGATCGAGACGTCGACCCGCGCAACCTTGGCCCCGACCGGCTCAAGGCTCACTCGGGCTTCGGGGAGGGTGAATCCCGTGGCGGGTGCGTTCTGGAGGGCGAGCATCACCTGGAACAGCGGGTGATGGGAGGTCGAGCGCTGCGGGTTGAGCACCTCCACCAGATACTCGAACGGCACATCCTGATGCGCATACGCACCCAGACTCGCCTCCCGCACCCGGCCGATCAACTCCGTGAACGACGGATCCCCCGTCGTATCGGTCCGCAACACGAGCGTGTTGACGAAGAACCCGACCAGGTCGTCCAGCGCCTCATCCGTCCGCCCCGCGATCGGCGAACCCAACGCAATGTCCGTCCCTGCGCCCAGCCGCGTGAACAGCCCGGCCAACGCCGCCTGCAACACCATGAACGGCGTCGTGCCTGTTCGCTGCGCCAGGTCGGATACGGCCCGGTGCACGTCGGCGTCGAGCTCCATCCGCGTGTAGTCACCCTGATAGGAGACGGCCGCGGGGCGAGGACGGTCGGTGGGCAGGGTCACCTGTTCGGGGAGGCCGGCCAGCTGCTCCTTCCAATAGGTCAGCTGGCGGGCGAAGAGGCTGTCCGGGTGGGTGCCGTCGCCGAGGAGGTCCCGCTGCCACAGCGTGTAGTCCGCGTACTGCACCGGCAACGGCGACCACGACGGCTCCTCGCCCGCGCAGCGCGCGCCGTACGCCGCCACCAGATCCTTCGCCAGCGGACCCATCGACCAACCGTCACCCGCAATGTGGTGCATCAGCACCAACAGCACGTGTTCGGTGGGCGTGACGGCGAACAGCGTGGCACGGACGGGAAGCTCAGTGGCCAGGTCGAAGCCGTGACGAGCTGCCGTGGTCAAGGCAGCAGCAAGGTCTTCCTCTGTCGTGGCACGCACTTCCCACGGCACCCGCGCCTCAGATACAGCACATACATGCTGGCGGGGTTCGCCGTCGGTCTCGGGGAAGACCGTCCGCAGCGACTCGTGCCGCGCCACGACATCCGCCAGCGCCGTCCTCAAAGCCTCCCGGTCGACCGCACCGGACAACCGCAACGCCAGCGGCATGTTGTACGTCGCCGACGGACCCTCCAGCT
>NZ_JBPQTW010000441.1:0-1395 GCF_051386535.1 Streptomyces sp. URMC 127 | reverse complement strand
GGCTGGGGCTTCGGCTGGGGCTTTGGCGGGGGCTTCGGCTGGGGCGACACGATGCCTGCGGCGAGCCCTGCCATCCCCGCCAGCAAGCCGCGCCGGCCGGGGCCGCGCTGCTCCGGCCCCGGCTCGGGCTCTCGAATGGCCATTTCCGTAGTAAAGCCCGGGCCGGGCGGGGAGCGGGCAGGTCGCCACGCCCTGCGTAAGGAAAATGCCCCTGGCGAAAATGCCCCTGGCGAAAGGGAACGTTCCCTTTCCCGTGTCAGGTGGCGAGCGACCCCTTCACCGGTTGATGCGTGTGCGACTCGATGTCGTGCGCAGCGTTGTCGAGCAGCTTGTTGGTGAGGTCCGCGAGAGCGCGGGCCGCCGCGAGTTCGTCGCCGATGGCGGGGTCGTTCTGGTCGGCCGGATTGCACCGGGCGACGCCGTGACCCACCAGCTGCCGTTGCCCGCCCTTGCCGATCAGCGTGGCGTCGGCGGTGACCTTGCGGCCCTCTTCCGTGATGTCGATCTGGGCGTTCCACGCCGTCTTGGTCGTCATGGCAAACCTCCTGTACCAAGGCACCGGGGCACCAGGACGCCGAGCACGTTGCGCGCAGACCGCACACCTGGGCCCACTCTCCACGCTGGCACCGGTACGGGCCGGGCGCATCTTAAGAACCGGAAGACCGGAGCGGTGAGGGTTACTCACTGCTGTCGCCTGGGCACCTTGTGTTCCATGAGTCATGTCTGGTCCCGCACGCCGGTGACGCCCGACGGCCGGCTCGGCACGGCGGCGCAGCATCCCGGGCGGCGCGACAGCCGGTATCTGCAGCGGCGGAACGCCGTGGCACGGCTGGCCCGCGGGCACCGCGTGGGCGACCCCTCCCCGGTCGTGGAGTACACGGAGGAGGAGCACGCGACCTGGCGCACGGTCCACCGCGCGCTCGGCGGGGCGCACCGGGCGTACGCCTGCCGGGAGGCCCTGGAGGCGGCGGAGGCCGCGCCGATCCCGGCCGATCACGTGCCGCAGCACGCGGAGGTCAGTGCGGGGCTGAAGCCGCTGACCGGGTTCGCGTTCACGCTCGCGGGTGGTTTCGTGGAGAACCGGCGCTTCCTGGGCGCCATGGAGAGCGGCTACTTCCACGCCGTGCAGTTCGTCCGCCATCCGTCGGTGCCGCTGTACACGCCCGAACCGGACGTACTCCACGACGTGTTCGGCCACGGCATCCACCTGGCCTCGCCGCGGTTCGCGGAGCTGTACCGCATGTTCGGGCGTACGGCGATGCGCCTCCGTACGCCCGAGGCACTCGACCTCATCAGCCGGGTGTACTGGTTCACGCTCGAATTCGGCGTCATGACGGGGCCGGCGGGGCCGGCGGGGCCGGCGGGATCCAGGAGGTCGGCGGGACCGGGCGGATC
>NZ_JBPQTW010000440.1:0-1408 GCF_051386535.1 Streptomyces sp. URMC 127 | reverse complement strand
GTGGTGAGGAGGGCGGGGGTCAGCTCGCCGAGGTCGGTGACGAGGCGGCCGCCCATCTGCAGCGCGGGCCAGCCGTTGCAGTCGTTGCCGGGGGCGGGGCTGGGGGTCGGGCCGGTCACGCCGTCGGCGCCGCGGCGCAGCGGGACGGGCGCGTCGGCGGGCTTGAGCAGGTCGCGCACGGCGACCTCGTCGACCCAGGGGGCGGTCAGATAGCGGACGTTGTTGTCGGCGCGGCCCACGACGACGGCCGTCGCGGTGCCGGCGTCCGCGGCGTCGGTCCGGGCGAAGTCCAGCGCCGCGGCGCCGGTGTCGCCGTCCTTCGACTCGGCGTAGCGCACGACGCGCAGGCCGTCGTGGAGCAGCACGACCGCGGCCTGCCCGACCTCGCCCGCGTACAGCAGCTGGGGCGGTCCGGCGGCCGGCCCGGAGGGGGTTCCGGGCGTGGCCGTGACCTGCACCGTGCGGCCGGGGCGCGCCCAGACGGCGAGCGCGCGGTGCAGCAGTTCCTCGTCGTCGAGGCGGTTGCCGCGGGCGGGCCAGGTGGCGAAGCCGGGGCGGTCCGCGGTCTTCCACGCGCCGGGCGCCGCCTTCGTCAGCTTGGCGGGATCGAGGGCCTGCTGCGCCGCGGCGTTCTGTGCGTAGGGCGGGGCGGCGGCGCCGTCCGGGCCCCAGCCGTCGCCCGGCAGGGACACGAGAACCCCGCACACCGCGGCCGCCGCGAGGGCCGCCAGCGCCGCCCGGGTGTGGTGCCGGCGGCGCATCAGGTCCGTGGGGCGGGCCTGCAGGGAGCAGGGGTCGAACTCCATCGACTCCAGCAGCGAGGCGTCCCGGCTGCCCGCCGGGGCGCGCAGGCCGTCCGCCTCCAGCACCGCGGCCCCCGGGTCCTCGACGCCCGCCGCGGCCAGCACCTGCCGGACGTCGCGGTCGGCGGGCAGCTCCAGGGCGCGCAGCACGTACGCCGCGCGGCCGGGGGCGGACAGGGAGGCCAGCGCCTGGTCCAGGGCGAGCTCGTCGGCACCGCCGGAGCGCGGGAACAGCCGCAGCCCCCACACCTGCGGCAGCAGCGGCGGCAGCTGGCCCGGGCGCGGCAACTGCCAGCGCCCGCGCGGCCGGCCGGCCTCCAGTGCGGACCGCAGCACCCGCAGCCGAACGTAGGCGTAGCCGGGGTCGGCGAGGAAGCCGCCGGGGCCGCGCGGGGACGGCAGGGGCAGTCCGGCCTGCTCGTCCGCCGCGACGCGGTTGCGCGGCAGCGCCCGCTGCACGAGGGCGTGCGCGGTCAGCACGCGGCGGTTGCGGCCCAGCGACGGCGGCAGGACGAGATACCCGAGGCGCACCAGGCGCGGGTAGTGCTCGATGAGCGCGGCCTCGGCCTGCTCGACGTCGACGGGGGCGGGGAGGGGGCGGGGGG
>NZ_JBPQTW010000439.1:0-1416 GCF_051386535.1 Streptomyces sp. URMC 127 | reverse complement strand
GGCCAGGGCGGCGGGAGGGGCGGCAGCGGGTGCAGGAGCCCCGGAGACCGCTGCGCGGGCGGCGGCCGGACCGGACAGCCCGGAAGCGGCCGCGGACGGCGCGTAGGCCTGGTCAGGGGCGTGCGCACCGGGCCCGGGCACATACCCCGTGGCGGGAACCAGGGGAGCGGAGACCACCGCGGCCGCGCCCCGCTCCAGCTTGTCGAGCCGGGCCCGTACGGACCGCTCGTCGTCGTAGGCGGCGGGGAGCAGGACGCGCGCGCAGATCAGCTCCAGCTGCAGCCGCGGCGAAGTGGCGCCCCGCATCTCGGTCAGGCCTTCGTTGACCAGGTCGGCGGCACGGCTGAGCTCGCCCGGGCCGAAGACGCCGGCCTGGGCCTGCATGCGCTCCACGAGATCGGCGGGAGCGTCGATCAGCCCCTTTTCCGCCGCGTCGGGCACGGCGGCGAGGATCACGAGGTCGCGCAGGCGCTCCAGGAGGTCGGCGACGAAGCGGCGGGGATCGTTGCCGCCCTCGATGACGCGGTCGACGACCTCGAAGGCCGCCGCGCCGTCGTTCGCCGCGAAGGCGTCCACCACGGCGTCGAGCAGCGAGCCGTCCGTGTATCCCAGGAGGGACGTCGCCATGGCATATGTCACACCGTCCTCGGCCGCACCGGCGAGGAGCTGGTCCATGACGGACATCGAGTCACGCACGGACCCGGCACCCGCCCGCACGACCAGCGGCAGCACCCCGTCCTCCACGGGGATGGCCTCGCGCTCGCACACCTCGCCCAGGTACTCACGCAGCGTGCCCGGGGGGACGAGCCGGAAGGGGTAGTGGTGCGTACGGGAGCGGATGGTCCCGATGACCTTCTCGGGCTCCGTGGTCGCGAAGATGAACTTGAGGTGCTCCGGCGGCTCCTCGACCACCTTCAGCAGGGCGTTGAAGCCCGCCGAGGTGACCATGTGGGCCTCGTCGATGATGTAGATCTTGTAGCGGCTGGAGGCGGGCCCGAAGAAGGCCTTCTCCCGCAGCTCACGGGCGTCGTCCACACCACCGTGGGAGGCGGCGTCGATCTCGATGACGTCGATCGACCCGCGCCCGTTGCGCGCGAGGTCCCGGCACGACTGGCACTCCCCGCAGGGAGTGGGCGTCGGCCCCTGCTCGCAGTTCAGACAGCGGGCGAGGATGCGCGCGCTCGTCGTCTTGCCGCAGCCGCGCGGTCCGCTGAACAGATACGCGTGATTGACCCTGTTGTTCCGCAGCGCCTGCTGCAACGGGGTGGTGACATGCTCCTGCCCGATGACCTCGGCGAAGGACTCGGGGCGGTAACGGCGGTAGAGCGCGAGGGACGACACACCTACGACGATATCGGGCCCCACTGACAAGTGGCCTCGCTCACATCTCCGGGCCCCCGCGACCCGCCCCCGCAC
>NZ_JBPQTW010000438.1:0-1422 GCF_051386535.1 Streptomyces sp. URMC 127 | reverse complement strand
GCCGCTTTCCCGGCCGCAGAGCAGCTCTCCCCACCCCACCGAGGAGATCCCATGCCCGCACGACCGCGTACCCTCCTGGCCGCCTTCGCCGCCGCCGGGGCCCTGCTCACCACGACGCTCCTCACCGGCCCCGCGAGCGCCTCCCCCGCCGCGCCCGCGACCGGGCCCGGCGAGGAGGCCGCCGGCCGCAAAGTCGTCGGCTACTTCACCAACTGGGGCGTCTACCAGCGCAATTACCACGTCAAGAACATCGAGACGTCCGGCTCCGCCGCCCGGCTCACCCACATCAACTACGCCTTCGGGAACGTCTCGGGCGGCAAGTGCACCATCGGCGACGCCTACGCCGACTACGACAAGGCCTACGACGCCGCCGGCAGCGTCGACGGCAAGGCCGACACCTGGGACGAGGGCGCCCTGCGCGGCAACTTCAACCAGCTCCGCAAGCTCAAGAAGCTGCACCCGGGCCTCAAAGTGGTCTGGTCCTTCGGCGGCTGGACCTGGTCGGGCGGCTTCGGCGAGGCGGCCCGCAACCCGGCCGCCTTCGCCGAGTCCTGTTACTCCCTCGTCAAGGACCCGCGCTGGGCCGACGTCTTCGACGGCATCGACATCGACTGGGAGTACCCCAACGCCTGCGGTCTCACCTGCGACACCAGCGGCCGCGAGGGGTTCGTGAAGCTGATGGCGGCGCTGCGCGCCAAGTTCGGCACGCGCAACCTCCTCACGGCCGCCATCACCGCCGACGCCTCGAACGGCGGCAAGATCGACGCCGTGGACTACGCGGGCGCCGCCCGCTACGTCGACTGGTACAACCCCATGACCTACGACTTCTTCGGCGCCTGGGAGGCCAAGGGACCGACGGCCCCGCACTCCCCGCTGACCTCCTACAGCGGCATCCCCAAGGCCGGTTTTTACACCGACGCCACCATCACCAAGCTCAAGTCGCTCGGCATCCCCTCCTCCAAGCTCCTGCTCGGCCTCGGCTTCTACGGCCGCGGCTGGACCGGCGTGACCCAGGCGGCCCCGGGCGGCACGGCCACCGGCCCGGCCAAGGGCACCTACGAGGACGGCTTCGAGGACTACAAGGTCCTGAAGACCACGTGCCCGGCCAACGGCACGGTGGCGGGCACGGCCTACGCCAAGTGCGGCAGCGACTGGTGGAGCTACGACACCCCGTCGACGATCGCCGGGAAGACGGCGTACAAGAACCGCCAGGGTCTGGGCGGCACCTTCTTCTGGGAGCTGAGCGGCGATACGGCGGACGGCGAACTGATCAAGTCCATCGGCTGACGCCGGGATGCCTCCGGCGGGGGCGGAAGCGGATCGCCCCCGCCCCGCACCCGTCCCCGCCGGGAGGGCCACCGCGCGGCGCGCCCCCACCGGAGCGGTGATCAGGCTCGTGCCGCGAGCCCCGCGGTGCCGGGG
>NZ_JBPQTW010000437.1:0-1454 GCF_051386535.1 Streptomyces sp. URMC 127 | reverse complement strand
TGTATAAGAGACAGCCCCCGCCACGCAGAACCCCCGGCACACCCGGACGAGGCAAAACCACCGACGTACCCGACCGGAGACACGCCCCCGGCCTACTCCGGCCCGACCGAACTCCCGGCGCACCCGGACGAGGCGAAACCACCGGCGTACCCGGCCACGAACACGCCACCGGCGTACCCGGGCCAGGTAGGGCACCCGATGCACCAGGAGCAGGAAGCACCCCCGGCCTACCCGGCCGCGGACACGCCCCCGGCGTACCCGGCCGGGGCAGGGGCCCCTGCGCATCCGGGCCGGCAGACGCCCCCGGCCTACCCGCACCCCGCACAGCCGCCGGCCCAGCCGCCCGGCGAAGGCACGCCACCCGCATACCCGGGTGCAGCAGAATCCCCCGCGCCCCCTGCCCACCCTGGCGCGGGAGCGTCTCCGACGGGGCCGGGCCCGGCAGGGCCGGACACAGGAACTCCGGCGCATCCGCGCGACGAGGCGGCGCACCCTGCCCATCCGGGTGGGCAGCCCGGGCTGCCGTCGGGCGTCTTCGGCGCCCACGGCGCCGTGGGTGCCGGCGCGCACGACGACCTCCCCCTGCAGACGGGGCGCAAGCACATGAAGGCGTATCAGCGCGGAGTGGACGGCGCAGCGCTCTCTCAGCTGGTGGTGACGCTTCCCACCGCGCTGATCAGCCTCGCCGTGGTCTCGTTCGCGTTCGCCCTGGTCAACCCCGTGCTCGGCCTGGTGATGCCCGTCATGTGGCTGCTGTCCGGGCCGCTGGTCTTCCACCGGTCCGCCGAGGCGGCCATCGCCCGTTACCTGCTGGGCATGCGGCGGCCCACGCCCGAGGAGGCCGAACGGCTGGGCGCGGTGTGGGAGGAGGTGACGCGCCGCGCGGGGGTGGACCAGGGCACGTACGAGCTGTGGGTCCAGGAGCGCGCCGAGCTCAACGCGACCGCTGCCGCCGGACACATCGTGGGCGTCACCCGCCACGCGCTGGAGCGGCTGCCGAACTCCCGGCTGGCAGCCGTGCTGGCGCACGAGCTGGGCCACCACGTGGGCGGGCACACCTGGGCGGGCATGCTCGCCGACTGGTACGCGCTGCCGGCCCGTACGGTGTGGCGGTGGATCACCATGGGCCTGCTCTTCCTCCTGGGGTCGAGGAACGTGGCGGGCATCGCCTGCGGCGGTTGCCTCTCCGTGACGTTCCTGTGGTTCGTGTACGCGCTGACGTTCACCGAGTCGATGTGGTGGCTCACCCTGCCGGTGGCGCTCGGGCCGTTCTTCGTCGCCTGGCTGCACCGCCGGGCCGAGTGCCGGGCGGACGACTACGCGGCAGGGCTCGGATTCGGCGACGAGCTGATGGAGGTGCTCGCCGAGGAGCACCGGGCGCAGGCCGTGCCGCCGGTGCCCCCGATGCCGCCTGCGCCACCCGCCCCGCCGGCGGCCCCCGGACCGTACGGAGC
>NZ_JBPQTW010000436.1:0-1477 GCF_051386535.1 Streptomyces sp. URMC 127 | reverse complement strand
CGCAGGCACCCGTCACGCCCCGTGAGCACCGCCCCGGCGAAGCAACCGCACCCCCACCGGTCCGACCATCCGACACCTGAACATCACACGACGCCCCGCCAACCCCGACCTGACTTCCACACCCGCCGTCCCGTTTGGCAGGCTGATCTCCGCAACAGGGGGATTGCAGGGAGGGAAGAACCACCATGCACACGACTCAGGACCGACCGCCGGCCGACGACCACGGCACGACGGCCTCCGGCGACCCCCGGCTCACCTGGAGCACCGAGGACGCCGACCGGCCCCCCGCCCTGCTCCACCGCCGCGACGGCATCCTGCCCGCCGTCGCCGCCGCCCTCTCCGTCCGCGGCGAGACCCTGACCTGCACCGCAGGCAAAGGCGACGTGCCACCCGCACTCCACCCCCTCGTCCAGGACTTCCTCGACACCCTCACCAGCGACCGGCGCGAACGCTTCACCGGACGGTGCTCCGAAGCCCTCCTCCTCACCCGCTTCCTCACCGCCCACGAAAACGCCCGCAGCAAACGTGCCGCCCGCAAACCCCTCACCCACGGCGAAGCCCGGCGCGCCCTCAAACACGCCAAGCTCACCGCCCGGCACATCCGCGAGGACGGCGACCCGCGGCACGGCTCCTACGCCCCGCCCTGCCGCTCCTGCACCGCACTGCTGGCGCACTTCGGCGTACGGAGCGTCGACCCCGCCGCACCCACCAGGACCACCGCGCTCAAGAGCGCCGCCGCACTCAAGAACAAGGGCTGACCCCATGCGCGCCTTCGACCGCACCGCGGCCACCCGGTTCCCCGCCGCCGTGGACACCGCCCTGCGCGAAGCCGGGTGGCAGCCCGGGCGCTGGGACATCAAAGCCGCCGAGAACTGGGCCGACGCCCTGCGCGCCCACTCCTCCCCCGCCGGCCACCGGCACGTCGTCTTCCCCGCCGCCGTCGAAGCCTGGGCGGAATTCGGCGGCCTGCACATCGCCGGAACCGGGCCCGGGCGGCACATCGCCCCGACGCCCTTCCACATCGACCCCCTGCACGGCCTCCACCTCGCGCGCACCGTCGCCGACCTCGGGCGCGCCCTGGGAGCCGACGTGTGCCCGCTCGGGCAGGAAGCGGACGGACAGGCGCTGCTCGCCATCGACGCCCACGGCCGCGTCTACAGCCTCGACCACACCGGCGACTGGTACCTCGGCTCGGACATCGACCACGCCATCGGCACGCTCGTCAGCGGAACCCGGCCCTCACGACTGTCGGCGGGCACAGGGCGCCGCTGACCCGCCCTTCCCCGTTTACGCCGCTCCTGACCGGACACCGCTGACCGGAGCAATACGAACCGGCCAAAAGCCAGGCGAAAACCAGCCAAACCACGGCCGGTCACACAACGGCACACACCGACCCGAACCGGCACACCGAACCGGAAAGGCCGAGCGCCCGCGACCCCACCACGCGCCCCCGCGCAGCCCCTGTCTCTTATACACA
>NZ_JBPQTW010000435.1:0-1518 GCF_051386535.1 Streptomyces sp. URMC 127 | reverse complement strand
TAAGAGACAGCCCTCACCACCACCGGCGCCCTCCTCAGCGCCGCCTCCACCTTCCTCTCCTGGACCTGGACCACCCGCTTCCCCGGCAACCTCACCATCAACGGCTACCCCGGCGGACTCCAACTCCTCACCCTCACCGGCGCCCTCCTCACCCTCGCCTACGCCCTCACCTCCTACAACCTCCCAGGCCTCCGCTGGCTCAACCCCACCCGCAGCAACAACGCCACCGCCCTCCTCGCCACCGCCACCCTCGCCACCACCTGGTACACCCTCATCGCCATCGCCGTACGACTCGGCGGCCTCGCCAACCTCGAACCCGGCGGCTACATCGCCGCCCTCACCACCCTCCTCACCCTCCTCGCCGGCCTCGGCACCGCAGGCCTCGCCCGCGCCGGACTCCTCACCCGGCTCACCACCCTCACCACCAAACACCGCACCCCCACCATCACCGCCGCCTTCGTCGCCGCGGCGCTCTTCCCCCTCACCCAGGACACCGACCAGTACACCCTCATCGCCGTCAACATCCTGATCTTCTCCACCGTCGCCCTCGGCCTCAACGTCGTCGTCGGCCTCGCCGGCCTCCTCGACCTCGGCTACGTCGCCTTCCTCGGCGTCGGCGCCTACACCGCAGCCCTCGTCTCCGGCACCACCGCATCCACCCTCGACATCCGCTTCCCCTTCTGGGCCGCCGTCCTCACCGGCGCCGCCACCTCACTCATCTTCGGCGTCGTCATCGGCGCCCCCACCCTCCGCCTCCGCGGCGACTACCTCGCCATCGTCACCCTCGGCTTCGGCGAAATCTTCCGCATCACCGTCGGCAACCTCAACGGCGAATCCGGCCCCTCCCTCACCAACGGCCCCAACGGCATCCCCAACATCCCCGACCTCGTCCTCTTCGGCTACTCCTTCGGCACAACCCACACCCTCGGCAGCATCACCCTCAACCCCTTCGCCAACTACTACCTCCTGATGCTCCTCTTCACCGTCCTCGTCGTCCTCATCTTCAGCCGCGCCGGCAACTCCCGCATCGGCCGCGCCTGGATCGCCATCCGCGAAGACGAAACCGCCGCCACCGCCATGGGCATCAACGGCTTCCGCCTCAAACTCCTCGCCTTCGCCCTCGGCGCCACCCTCGCCGGACTCGCCGGCACCGTCCAAGCACACGTCGCCTACACCGTCGTCCCCGAGCAATACGTCTTCGCCGGCCCCGTACCCCCCAACTCCGCATTCCTCCTCGCCGCCGTCATCCTCGGCGGCATGGGCACCATCAGCGGCCCCCTCCTCGGCGCCGCCCTCCTCTACCTCATCCCCGCCAAACTCCAATTCCTCCAGGACTACCAACTCCTCGCCTTCGGCACCGCCCTCATCCTCCTCATGCGCTTCCGCCCCGAAGGCCTCATCCCCAACCGCCGCCGCCAACTCGAATTCCACGACGGAAGCACCACCGGCACCACCCTCACGCACGCGGAGGCGACCACCCCATGACCACCACCGACGCCCCCGCAAACACCCCCACCG
>NZ_JBPQTW010000434.1:0-1525 GCF_051386535.1 Streptomyces sp. URMC 127 | reverse complement strand
GCACCACCCCCGCCGCCCGAGCCGCTGCCCGCCCCGCCGGACCCACTGGGCCCGCTGGCGAGCACCTTGCGCGATGTGCTGGGGTGCCTGGGCGTGATCACGGCCGCGGTTCTCATCTCCATGCTCTGTGTCCATCTCGGCCAGGCCTTTCCCGGGCTAAGGGGAACGCCGTAACGCCCGCCCGGGTTACGCCCGGGGCCGTCCGAATTCCGGAACGCTTCCGCGGTTGCCTCCGGGCGCCGGGAAAACCGGGGTGAATTCACGGTTCCGGGTGCGGCCGGGCGCCGCCCTATTCCCTGTATTGCGCACGTGTCTACAGGCGCGGCGGGGTTGCGGCGCCCCGGCAACCCCGCTCACCTGGGCCTTCGACACACGGCGGGAACCGGGGAACGGATGTCCTACGCGGAGTCTGGCGCACTCGGGTGGCGCCTCCTACCATTCGAACGCTCCCCGTCCCCAGGGGTTCTTGGGAGGCAGGGCATGGCATGTCCATGCCTCAACCGTTCCATGCTCCCACCCATTCCGGTCCGGTCTCCTTGCGGGGTCCCGGCCGAAATGACGTCGCTCATTCCGAGGACAACCGATTGGAGAGCCATGCCCGGCGGCCTTATCGCAGGAGCCGCGCTCGCGGCACTGTTCGCCTCACCGTTATCCACGTACGACGCGTCGATCATCGTCAATCCGCCCCCGGACAAGATCGTGATCGAGATCGCCACGGTCAACGGCTCCGGTTGCCCCGCGGGCACGGCCGCGGTGGCCGTCGCGCCCGACAACACGGCCTTCACGGTCACCTACAGCGACTACCTCGCCCAGGTGGGCGTGGGCTCCAAGCCGACCGACTTCCGCAAGAACTGCCAGCTCAACCTGATCGTGCACGTGCCGCAGGGCTTCACGTACGCCATCGCCAGCGCGGACTACCGCGGCTACGCGAAGCTGGAGCCCGGCGCGACCGGTACGGAGAAGGCCTCGTACTACTTCCAGGGGTCCTCCACGACCACGCCCATCAGCCACACCTTCCGCGGCAACTACGCGGACAACTGGCAGGCCACCGACCGCGTCGACGTGGCGGCGCTGGTCTGGGCCCCCTGCGGAGAGAAACGTAACTTCAACATCAACACGGAGCTGCGGGTCAACGCGGGCACCTCCGACCCGTCCAAGACCACCAGCTTCATGACGATGGACTCCACCGACGGCGACCTCAACACCATCTACCACCTCGCCTGGAAGGAGTGCCCCAAGAAGTAGCGGGCGGCGCAGCTCGCCGGGGCGGCGCGGATTTTTGCGCCGCCCCCACCCGTCCCACCTGCGGCGATCGCACTCCGCACGGAATCCGTGACCAACTGGGTATAGACCTCTGGCGAAAAGCAGGCGAATGTGGGGGGAACCACATCCGGCGCCCCGGCGCCATCCCGATTGCACGTGAGCCACATGTATGCGACCAGCCGCCGCGACACCGCGAGCCCCTTGCATCCGGCTGACGCCCTGACCAGCGCCACCGACCCGGCGGTCGCCTTCCCGGCCGCCG
>NZ_JBPQTW010000433.1:0-1553 GCF_051386535.1 Streptomyces sp. URMC 127 | reverse complement strand
CAGCGGCCAGCGAGGAGCAGTAGACGAGCCGGGGCGGGCGGGCCTGGGCGGCGAGGGCGGCGACCAGGCGGCGGGTGCCGCCCGAGTTGACGGCGGCGAGGGCCCGGGGGTCGGCGGCGTGGGTGAGGGCGGCGAGGTGGACGACGATGTCGGCGCCGGCGGTGGCCTCGCGGAGCCCGGCCCCGGTGACGAGGTCGGCGGCGGCGGTGCGGGCGCCGGGCACGGTGCGCCGGGGGTCACGCACGAGGGCGGTGACGTCGTGGCCGAGCGCGGTCAGGTGCGCGACGAGGCGGGTGCCGATGAATCCGGTGGCGCCGGTGACGGCATACCTCATGAGGCGGCCGCCGGGGCGGGGCCGACGGGGCGGTGGTAGAGGCGGTGGGTGCGGGTGTGGACGGCGCCCATGGCCCGGGCGTGGCGGGCGGAGTCGCGGTTGTCCTCCAGGATCCACGAGTACTCGTTCTCGGTGTAGCCGAGGCGGGCGGCGGCCTGCTGGGCGCGGCACAGGAGGGCGGCCATGAGCCCGCGGCCGCGGTGCTCCCTGGTGACGCCGGAGGTGGAGGCGCGGGTGCGGGTGATGCGGCGGCGGGCCCGGGCGGCCCGCAGCAGGCCGACCGGCAGGCCGCAGGTGGTGAGGCGGCCGCGGGCCGCGGCCAGGGCCTGGTTGGCGTCGGGGAGCCAGAGGGTGAATCCGGCGGGTTCGCCGCCGACTTCGGCGATCTGCAGCAGCTCGGGGACCAGGACCGGCTTGAGGCGGCGCAGGAGGTGCCGGAACTCGGCGTCGGTGAAGGGAACGGAGGCGTAGTTCCCGGCCCAGGCGTCGTTGTAGATGCGCAGGACGGCCTCCAGGTCGCCGGCCCGGCGGCGGGGATCGAGGGGGCGTACGCGGACGTCCGGTGCGGACAGGGCGCGTTGCGCGGCGCGGGTGATGGCCGCGGGGGCGGCTCCGTCGGCGGGCACGGGGCCGGTGAAGGTGTGGAGGTCCTTGGCCTTGGTGAAGCCGCAGGCGGTGAACAAGTCGGCGTAGTACGGGGGGTTGTGCGGCATCTGGACGGTGGGCGGGCGGTCGAACCCGTCCACGAGCACGCCGCATTCGTCGTTGGTGGTGAAGCTCAAGGGGCCGAGGACGCGGTCGGCGCCGCGCTCGGCGAGCCACCGGTCGGCGGCGGCGAACAGGGCGCCGGCGACGGAGGGGTCGTCGGTGCACTCGAAGAAGCCGATGTGGCCGGTGCGTTCGTGGTGGCGCTGCTGGAACCTGGGGTCGATGTGGGCGGCGATGCGGCCGAGGGCGGTGCGGCCGCGGTGGGCGAGGAAGAGACGGGCGGTGCCGGTGGCGTGGAAGGGGTTGCGCCGCGGATCGAGGCACGCGCGCAGCTCGTGTTCGAGGGGTGCGACCCAGTGCGGGTCGTGGCGGTAGAGCGCGTGGGGCAGCCGGATGAAGGCGGTGGTGGCGGCGCGTCCGCGCACCGGGGTGATCGTCACGTCGGTCATCGGGCGGTCTCCGGGGCGGCGGCCCGGCGGGGGCGCTCGCTGCGGGGGCCGTGCAGCCGCAG
>NZ_JBPQTW010000432.1:0-1576 GCF_051386535.1 Streptomyces sp. URMC 127 | reverse complement strand
GCACCGGGGCGGCTGGGGGCTGCGGGGTGCGGCGTGCGCTCGCGAAGGCCTCGGCGATGCGGTCGACGTGGGTGTCGGTGTGGGTGGCCTGGAGGGTGACGCGGATGATGGAGGAGCCTTCGGGGACGGCCGGCGGGCCGACGGGGTTGGTGTAGACGCCGGCGTCGAGCAGGTGCTGCCACAGCCGGACGCAGTCGGCAGGATCCCCCGTGCGTACAGCGATGACCGGTCCGAAGGCCGGGGGCGGACCGGGCGGGACGGGTCCGGCGGGCGCGGGGCCGGTGTCGTAGCCGAGCGCGGTGAGGCGGGTGCGCAGGCGGGAGGCGAGGGCCAGGACGCGGTGGCGGCGCCAGGGCTCGTCGATGCTGATCTCCAGGGCGCTCATGGCGGCGGCGAGGGCGGGCGGCGGCATGGAGGCGGAGAAGAGGATGGCGCGGGCGGCGTAGCGCAGGTACGTGATGACGTGCGCGGGCCCGGCGAGGAAGCCGCCGGTGGAGCCGAAGCACTTGGAGAAGGTGCCCGTGAACAGGTCGACCCGGTCGTGGACGCCGAGGAGTTCGGCGGCGCCGCGGCCGCAGGGGCCGAGCAGCCCGATGTCGTGGGCGCCGTCGACGAGGGTGCGGGCGCCGTGCCGGCGGGCGGCGGTGGTCAGGGCGGGCAGCGGGGCGAGGGCGCCGTCCATGGAGAACATGCCGTCGGTGACGACGGCCTTGGCCGCGCCGGGGCCGGCGGCGGCGAGGAGCCGGTCGAGGTGGGCGGCGTCGGCGTGACGGTAGCGCTGCCGGTGCGCGGCGCCCAGGCGGATGCCGTCGATGAGCGAGGCGTGGTTGGCGGTGTCGCTGAAGACGGCGTCGCCGGGGCCGAAGAGCGCGGCGAGGGCCAGGTTGGCCTGGAAGCCGGTGGTGACCACGGCGGCGTCCTCGGTGCCGAGGAAGTCGGCGACGGCGGCCTCCAGTTCGCCGTGGAGCGGGAGGGTGCCGTTGAGCGTGCGGGCGCCCGAGCAGGAGGTGCCGTACGTCTGGAGTGCGGTGGCGGCCGCGGCGGTGACGCGGGGGTCGGTGGCCAGGCCGAGGTAGTCGTTGCAGCCGGCCATCACGACCTTCCGCCCGTCGACGACCGCCTCGCCGTCGCGCGCTTGCAGGGGCCGGTAGTAGGGCCGTACGGGCGTGGCGTGGACGGCGCGCAGGAAGGGGGAGGCCAGGGGCTTGTCGAAGATGTCGGGGCGGCCCGGGCGGCCGGGGCACGGATTGCTGTCGGGCATGAGGGAGGGAGGCTCTTCCGTCGGCGGCAGTGAGCGGGAAGGTACACAGGGCGGAGCGGTGTGGAAGGAGCGCGGTGGTGCGCCTGGCAGCCTGCCCTGCGGGGGCGTGCGGGGCCAGGACGTCGGGGCCGCTTTCACTCAGGCGTGGTCCTCATTGGCTTTTCCGCTTGTGCCTCTATACGATCGCCCGCTCGCCGGTCCCCCGGTCGGGCGGAGGTCCCTCCGCGCGGCTCGACGGCCCTCGTGGCGCGCCTCCTGATGGGCCTTCGGCTGATCGGCGCAACGCCCCGGTGACGAATTGCGGGGCGCCGGGGG
>NZ_JBPQTW010000431.1:0-1577 GCF_051386535.1 Streptomyces sp. URMC 127 | reverse complement strand
ACGAAGAACCCGACCAGGTCGTCCAGCGCCTCATCCGTCCGCCCCGCGATCGGCGAACCCAACGCAATGTCCGTCCCCGCGCCCAACCGCGTGAACAGCCCGGCCAACGCCGCCTGCAACACCATGAAGGGCGTGGCACCAGTTTCCTGGGCGAGCCGTACGACCGCCTGATGCAATTCGGCGTCCACGTCGAAGACTGTGAGCTCGCCCTCGTAGGACATGGTCGCGGGGCGGGGACGGTCGGTGGGCAGGGCCAGCTGTTCGGGCAGGCCGGCCAGCTGCTCCTTCCAGTAGGCCAGCTGGCTGCTGAACACACTGTCCGCGTCCGCCTGGTCCCCCAGCAGATCGCGCTGCCACAGCGTGTAATCCGCATACTGCACCGGCAACACCGGCCACGTGGGGTCCTGCCCACTGCACCGGGCACTGTACGAGGCCGCCAGGTCGCGGGCCAGCGGACCCAGGGACCATCCGTCGCCCACGATGTGATGCAGCAGTACGAGGACTACGCACTCTGTCGGACCGGTGACGAAAACCCAGGCTCGAACGGGAGGTTCGGCCGACAGGTCGAATGCGTACCGGGCTGCCTCGTACAGTGCGTCGGCCAGTTCCTCTTCGCGCAGTTCACGGATGTTCCAGGAGAGTTTGGCCTGTTCCGGCTCAAGGATCAGCTGGCGGGGTTCGCCGTCGGTCTCGGGGAAGACCGTCCGCAGCGACTCGTGCCGCGCCACCACATCCCCCAGCGCCGCCCGCAAAGCCTCCCGGTCGACCGCACCGGACAACCGCAACGCCAGCGGCATGTTGTACGTCGCCGACGGACCCTCCAGCTTGTGCAGGAACCACAACCGCCGCTGAGCGAACGACAACGGCAGGACATCCGGCCGCTGCTCCACCGCCACCAGAGCACGCCTCGCCGCCCCCGCGTCCTGCACCCACCCTGCGAGACCCGCCGACGTGGGCTGCTCGAACAACGCCCGGATCGGCAACTCCACCCCTATCTCGGTACGAACCCTGCTCACCAACCGCGTCGCCAGCAGAGAATGACCACCGAGATCGAAGAAACTGTCATCCACCCCGACCCGCGGCAACCCCAGAACCTCGGCAAACAGCCGGCACAACATTTCTTCCTGCGGCGAACCCGGCGCCCGCCCCGCACTCGCCACCGCATAATCCGGCGCCGGCAACGCCCGCCGATCCAGCTTCCCATTCACCGTCAACGGCACCGAATCCACCGCAACAACAGCCGACGGCACCATGTACTCCGGCAACCGCTCCGCCGCAAACTCCCTCAACCCACCAACCAGCGAACCCACACGCCGCGACCGCATCGGATCATTCGTCAACGCACGCCCATCACCCGCCGGCGTATACACACCCTCGAGGACTCCCGAGGAGAGATCCGGTGGCAGGATTACCGCGTCGAACCGGTCAACCGCCTCCGCCGACCATGTGCACACCGCCTCGACCCCGTGCCGGGCAGCCCACGCCCGTACTTCCTCCGGGTCCACTCCCCCATCCCGGCCGGCCTCCGTCGCCAACCGCAGATTCGGAATCCCCGACACCCGCACCGGGCCCCCACC
>NZ_JBPQTW010000430.1:0-1582 GCF_051386535.1 Streptomyces sp. URMC 127 | reverse complement strand
GTGCGCGCGGGCCGGGGGCGGGCGCGCAGCAGCATGGCGGCGCATCCCAGCAGGGCGACGGCACCGGGGGCGGCACGGCACCGGGCCGGGGCGCGGCGGCGGACGGGCCTGCCGTGGGGCTGCCCGCCGGGGCGGGCGGGGTGAACCCGGAGCGGTCGGCGACCAGCGCGAGCGCCCGGCGGCCCGCTATGGCGCCGCGCTTGTCGGCCATGACCCCGCGCATGCCGACGGAGGCCTCCAGCTCGGCGCGGGCCCGCTGGAGATTGCCGGTGCACAGCGCGAGGACGCCCAACTCGTGGTGAAAGTACGCCTCTTCGCCGACCTCGCCGGCGCGCCGGGCGGCCTCCTGGCCGTAGCGCAGGACGCGCTCCCAGGCGCTCCAGTGCAGGGCGGCGGCGAAGGCGGGCGCGGCGGTGCGGGCGAGCCGGACGGCGGCGGCGCGGTGGCCGGGATCGCCCCCGGCGGCCAGGGCGGCGAGCGCGGCGAGCATCGCGTCGGCCTCGGCGGCGGCCCGCTCCGGGGTGACGGAGGGGTGGCCGGACCACCAGGCGTAGTGCTGGGCGGCGGCGTGGGCGCGCTCGGCGGCGCCGCTGCCGTACCCCTCGGCGGTGAGCTGGTCGGCGACGCCCGCGGCGAGGCGGTAGTGCCCGGCGACGGTGGTGATCAGGCCGCAGGCGAGCAGCTCGCCGACGGCCGCGTCGGCGTGGGTGTCGCCCACGAGGGCGGGCAGGTGGGCCTGGTGCGGGACTTCGCCGCCGAGGGCGACGGCGAAGCGCAGGGTCTCGCGGGCGGCCTCGCCGAGCCGGGCGGCGAGCGGCGCGGCCGGGCGGGACGCCTCGGCGAGCGGGGGCGGCGGCACGGCACGGCCGTCACCGGCCTCGGCCCCGGAGACCGCGATGTAGGGCCGCTCGGCGACCACGCCGAACTCGTCGGCCGCGGAGCCGGCGGCCGGTGCCTCGCCGTCCCGGGCGTCGCCGGGCAGCGCCCCGAGCCGCAGCAGCGCGCCGGCCTGGACGAACCGCAGCGGCAGGCCCTCGGACTCGAACCACAGGTCCGCCGCCCAGCCGGCCTCCTCGTCGGTGAGGGGCCGGTCGACGCAGAGCTCCAGGAGCTCCAGGCAGGCGGTGCGGTCGAGGCCGCCGAGGAAGACCTCCTCGACGTGGGAGTCGGCGGAGGGCGCGGCGACGCCGGGGGTGGCCGAGAAGAGGAAGGCGCACTCGGGGGTGGCGTCGAGGAGCTCGTCCAGGGCGGCGCCGCCGAATTCGAGGTCGTCCAGGACGACGACGGCGCCGATCTCGCGGACGAAGCCGAGCAGCGCGGCCCGGTCGGGGCGGTGCTGGGGCGCGTGGTGGACGGCGGCGAACAGGTCGTACAGCACGTCGGTGACGGTGCGGTGGTAGCCGGTGAGGCGGACGACGCCGTCGGGGGCGAGACCGGCGCAGTCCTCGGCGACGGCGTCCAGCAGGGCGCTGCGGCCGGAGCCGGCGGGGCCGGTCAGCCGGACGGAGCGGCCGCGGGAGAGCAGCCGGGCGAGCCGCTCGCGCTCCTCCTGGCGGTGCAGCAGGGGCAGTTCGGGGCCGGC
>NZ_JBPQTW010000429.1:0-1674 GCF_051386535.1 Streptomyces sp. URMC 127 | reverse complement strand
CCGCCCGGCCCGGCGGGGGACCGGCCGTGCCGCCCGCCCCGGGGAGCGGACCCGGTCCGGAGCCGGGCGCCCCGGCGTGGTCCCGCGCTCGTGCCGCCGTGCCTCCCGGCTTCCGCACGGGGCCCGGCGAGGCCGCCGGTCCGGGCGCATCCGCCTGGGAGCGCGCGTCCGACCGGGACGGTGGCCGCCCCGGCGCCGGGCCGGACGGGCTCACCCGCCCCCGCCGGGGAACCGACGCCGGTGCGGAGGGGGCCGTCCGTCCCGGCGGAGGATCCGGCGCCGGCTCGGCCGGAGGAGTCCCCTGCGGGGGAGCGGGCACCGGCCGGGAAGGGCCCGTCCGCCCCGGCAGGGGCGTCGGTGCCGCGGCGGGCGCGTCGCCCCGGCCCGGGGGAGCACTGCGCGCCGCGCGGAGCGCCACCGTGCCCCGCCCGCTCACCGGCCGGCTCGGGCTCGTCTCCCCGTTCGCGATCCTCACCTGCGGAGCCGCCCTCGCCTGCACCGTCCCTGACAGCGGGCCCGTCACCGCCTACGGGCGGCTGCTGCGCGCCGACGCGCTCACCGTCTGGATGCTCCTCACCGTCGGCGCGGTCGCCTGCCTCGCCTGCGCCGCCAACCCCGCCCACCTCGCCCACGAGCGCACCGACGAACCCGCGACCCGCCGCTACCACCTGCTCGTCCACGCCTTCCTGGCCGCCATGAGCGCCGCGGTCCTCGCCGCCAACCTCGGAGTCCTGTGGGTCGCCATCGAGGCCACCACCGTCGTCACCGCCTTCCTCGTCGGCCACCGGCGCACCCGCGCCTCCATCGAGGCCGCCTGGAAATACGTGGTGATCTGCTCGGCCGGCATCGCCCTGGCCTTCCTCGGCACCGTCCTGCTCTACTACGCGGCCCGTCAGGCCGGCATCCCCGAGGCGTACGCCCTGGACTGGGAGACGCTCACCGCCCGCGCCGAGCGGCTCGATCCCTCCGTCACCAGGCTGGCCACCGGCCTCGTCGTCCTCGGCTTCGGCGCCAAGGCGGGCCTCGCGCCCCTGCACGCCTGGCTGCCCGACGCCCACAGCCAGGCCCCCGCCCCCGTCTCGGCGCTGATGTCGGGCGTCCTGCTCTCGGTCGCCTTCGCCGGCCTGCTGCGCTACAAGGTCATCGCCGACGGGGCCCTGGGGGCGGGTTTCACCCGCACGCTGCTCGCGGGCACCGCCGTGGTCACCCTCGCCCTGGCCACCGCCCTCCTGCTGGCCCAGCGCGACTGCAAGCGCATGCTCGCGTACTCCAGCATGGAGCACATGAGCCTGATCGCCCTCGGCACCGCCGTGGGCAGCCCGCTCGCCCTCTCCGCCGTCCTGCTGCACGTCGCGGGCCACGGCCTCGCGAAGACCGTGGCGTTCTGCGCCTCCGGCCACATCGCACGGCTGTGCGGCACGACCCGCATCGGCAGGATCCGCGGCCTGCTCGCCCACTCGCCCTGCCTCGGCGCCGCCTTCGGCGCGGCCGTCGTGGCCCTGCTCGGCTTCCCGCCGTTCGGCCTCTTCGCCTCCGAACTGGGCATCGTCCGCGCGGGGTTCCTCTCCGGCCCCCGCTGGGCCCTGGCCGCCGCCCTCGTCCTGATGCTCGCGGCCTTCGCCGCCGTGGCCGCCCGCACCGCCCGCATGCTCCTGGGCCCGCCGCCCGGCGACG
>NZ_JBPQTW010000428.1:0-1686 GCF_051386535.1 Streptomyces sp. URMC 127 | reverse complement strand
CCCACCAACCAATGCGCCAACCGATTCGCCCGCGCATTCAACTCCCCATACGACAAAGACTCCTCACCGCACACCACAGCGGTCGCACGGGGAGTGCGCTTGGCCCGGGCCTGGAAGAGTTCTGCCAGCGTCACGTCGGACTCCGGTCGCCGCTCGTCGTTCTTCCGCCCTGCCAGCACCTGTTCACGCTCCTCGGAAGTCAAGATGTCCGCCTTCTCCACACGCCGGCCCGGGTCGGCGACAACGGTTCGCAGCAGCCGCACCCAGCGGGCCATCAGGGTGTCGACGGTGGCCTGGTCGAACAGGTCGGTGGCGTACTCGACGAAGCCGGTCGCGCCGGCCGGATCGCCGTCGTCACCATGCTGTTCGGTGAGTGAGATCAGCAGGTCGAAGCGGGCCGTGCCCACGTCGGCCGTCTCGGCCCGGACCGTCAGGTCCGGGAGGGCGAACTCGGCGCGCGGTGAGTTCTGCAGGGCCAGGGCCACCTGGAACAGCGGGTGGTGGGCGGCCGACCGCCGGGGGTTGACCGCCTCGACCACGTACTCGAAGGGCACGTCCTGGTGCGCGTACGCGGCCAGGCTCGTCTCACGGACGCGCTCGATCAGCTCGCCGAAGGCCGGGTTGCCAGAGGTGTCCGTACGAAGCACCAGGGTGTTGACGAAGAAGCCCGCCAGGCCGTCCAGCGCCTCGTCCGTGCGCCCGGCGACGGGTGCTCCCAGAGGGATGTCCGTGCCGGCACCCAGCTTGGTGAGCAGAGCGGCCAGTGCGGCCTGCAGCACCATGAAGAGCGTGGCGTCGCAGCGCCGTGCCAGCCGCTCGAGGTCCCGGTGGAGTTCGGCGTCGAACGAGAAGGGGGTGTGCGCCCCGCGGTAGGAGGCGGTGGCGGGCCTCGGCCGGTCCGCCGGCAGTGCGAGCGTTTCGGGGAGGCCGGCGAGCTGCTGTTTCCAGTACGCGATCTGCCGGGCGAAGGCGCTGCCGGGGTCGGTCTCGTCACCGAGCAGGTCGCGCTGCCAGAGGGTGTAGTCCGCGTACTGCACCGGCAGCGGCTCCCACGACGGCTCACCACCCGACCGCCGGGCCGTATAAGCAGCAACGAGATCCCTCGCCAGCGGACCCATCGACCAACCATCACCCGCAATGTGGTGGATGAGCACCAGGACGGCGTGTTCGGCCGGGCCGGTGTGCCAGGACCAGGCTCGTACGGGAAGCTCCGAGCTCAGGTCGAAGGGGTGCCCGGCCGCCTCGATCAGGGCGGTGTGCAGGTCCTCCTGCGGGGAGATCCGCCGGGACTCCCAGGGGACCCGGGCCTCCGCCGGCTCCAGCACGCGCTGCCTGGGGCGGCCCGCCGTTTCCGGGAACACGGTGCGCAGTGCTTCGTGGCGCAGTACCACGTCGTCGAGCGCGTCGCGCAGGGCCTGCTCGTCGAAGTCGCCCGCCAAGTGGAAGACGAGGGGCATGTTGTAGGTGGCGGAGGGACCTTCGAGTTTGTGCAGGAACCACAGGCGTTGCTGGGCGAACGACAGGGGTACGGGCTCCTGCCGGCTCCCTGTCCGGGCGGTGAGGGCGGGGCGCGCGTCGACGGCTTGCTGGACGCGGTGGGCGAGGCCCGCGGGGGTGGGGGTCTCGAAGAGAGCCCGGATGGGGAGTTCGACGCCGAGGACGGTGCGGATGCGGCTGATGAGGCGG
>NZ_JBPQTW010000427.1:0-1718 GCF_051386535.1 Streptomyces sp. URMC 127 | reverse complement strand
GGCGAGAAGGGCCCCCGCGGCGGGCCCTTCTCGCCAGGACGCTTCCCGTGAAGCCCGCCACCAGGCCCCACAGCAACCCCAGCCCCGTCAGGGTCAGGAGATGCGGCCGCAAGGCGACCTCGCCGCCGAAGGCGGACATGTCGGTGATGCCGAGGAGCGACAGGCCGAAGCGGGCGGAAATGCGGGTGAGGGTGCCGACGGCGAACAGGGTGACGGCCAGGGCGACGCCCAGCTGCACCGCGTGCTCCCACGGCCGCGTCGTCGCCGGAGACCGCACGGCCATCAGGAACGCCGCCGCGAGCAGCGCGATCGCGGCGACGGCCACCAGCAGCCACGCCCGCCCGTCGTGCTCGGCGAGCGAGGAGACGTTCACCGTGGACGGCGCGTCGCCGCCCGAACGGAGCACCGCGGCCAGCGGCCTGGGCACGGGCAGCCCGAGGGACGTGCCGGGCGCGCGGCCGTCCCAGGAGCCGCCGAGGCCGAGGCCGAAGGCCATCCAGGCGAGGTTGGGCAGGCCGAGCAGGAGCACGGCCGCCGTCTCGGCCGGATGCCCCCGGACGGCGGCGCAGACGAGCCCGGTGAGCAGGCCGAGCAGCACGTAGCCCAGGAGCAGTGCGACCACGGCGAAGGCCACGGGCCGCACCGTGTCCTGGAATCGCAGCAGCCGCGACGGCAGCGGCGTCTTGCGGGAGGCCGCCACGGCGACGGCGAGCAGCACGAGCAGCCACAGCAGGCCGTAGCCGAGGGTGGGCCCGACGGCCGCCCGGAAACCGGCGCGCGGGGCGACGTCGAGGGCTTCGCCGATGTCGCCGAGGAGCGAGTCGCCCAGGTCGATCCGGAAGTCGTGCCGCGCGCCCAGGGCGACGAGCAGCAGGGCGAGCAGCCAGAGGACGGCCGTCCGGGCGACGCGGGCGAGCAGCCCGGGCCCGCTGGTCACGGCGTGGTGCCGCAGCGGGAGCAGGAAGACCACGGCGAGGGCGACCGCACCGGCCAGGGTCACCGACAGCGGGACGACGGCGATGCCCGCCCCCGTACGGCCCAGGAAGCCCGCCTCGCCGGAGAGCTCCACCGTGCCGCCGACGGCCGTGACGACGGTGGCCGCCGTCATGGAGGGGAACGCCCCGCCCGGCAGCCCGCCCGCCCCGGCGGCCCACAGGCCGAGCGCGGCGACGGCGAACATGGCGGCCACCCCGGCGGCGACGGAGGCGAGGGCGTCCCCCCAGGCGCGGAGGGGCGAGGGCGCGCCCCCGGGCGGCTGGCTCACACTGCCTCCGCGTGCGTCGTCGACGGTCGGACACCCGGCCTCCGGCGGGGAGGCCCGGGGCCCAACCTACGCCCGCGCGGCCCGCCTCACCTGTCGAGATCTCACCTGGCGGGGACACGTGCCGGGTGTGCGGTCCCTCCGGGAGGGAACCCGGCTTGCGGGAGGCGCCGGTTTGCGGCACACAATGACCCGGTAAGTACGTGAAAGAGGATAAAAGCGGAGGAGCAGGGCTCGTGTCGTCGGAACCACCGTCAGAAGACCGGCCCACGGGCCCGCCCTCCGGCCCCCTGTCCGGCGGCGGAGGGGGCGGGTCCGGCCGGTCCGGGCCGCCCGGACAGCCCGGAACGCCTCCTCCCGAACCGACCCGCCCCGACTGGCACTCCACCCCCTCGGGCGAGGGATCCACCCGGATCAGCGGCCCCACCGGCGGCTCCGGGGGCTGCCCGCCGGGCCC
>NZ_JBPQTW010000426.1:0-1727 GCF_051386535.1 Streptomyces sp. URMC 127 | reverse complement strand
GGCATGGGCGGCGGGGCGGGGGCCTGAGGGGCGGCGTGTGCTGCGGCCTGAGGCGCGGCGTGAGGCGGAGTCTGAGACGAGGCGTGAGGGGACGGCTGCGGCGCGGCCTCAGGCGATGCCTGTGAGGGGGCCTGAGGCGCCGTCTGGGGCGCGGCATGAGGGGGCGCCTGAGGCGGAGTCTGGGAAGAGGCCTGAGGCGCGGCGTGAGGCTGAGCCTGGGGCGGTGTCTCGCCCCGTGCCTCAGGGAGTGCACCGGGCGAGGCCTGGGGCGGCGCCTGAGGCGGCTGCTGCGGAGTATTCGGAGCCGGGTCCTGCGATGCGCCGGAGCCGTCCTGCGGAGGCTCGTTCGGCTGCATCGGTGGGGGCTGGGGCGGCTGGACCATCAGCGCATACCTCTTGGGTGCGGGGCCCGCCGCTCGTTCTGCCTCCCCCCGCGATCCGGGCGGCATGCATTGACTATTCCGCCGGAAAGGAGCGAATCGGGCGCGGATCCCGCGCTGTTGTGACACTCGAGCGGGGAATCTTTGTATCACCCGCCTCCGGCGCCCCACAGGTCCGGTTGCTCCGGCACGGGGCCGCAGGTGGCGCACGGGGCGGCCGGTGGGGTGGGGGCGGGCCTGCCCCGGCGGTGCGTATGGCGATTAGGCTGGGCGGGTGTACGGACGGGGGACCTCTACGGTGTCCCCCGTCGCAAACGGGGGACACCCGGACGGTCGGACGACGGGAACGGTCGGGCCCGACAGGCATTTCATGGGCGCTAGACCACACCAGGAGGCAATGTGAGCAGCGATCGGGAAGAGATCCGCGCAGGCGGGTCCGCAGCCGGCGAGGACCGGTCCGACGCCGGTCACGAGCAGGAGCCCGACACCATGGGCGAGTTCACCATCGACTACACGCCACCTGCCTGGTACACGCAGAACGCCTCCTCCGCCGTGACGCCGGCGGCGGGCCAGGGCGGCCCCGGGGGTGACGCGCAGCCGGTCCTGCCGCCCCCGCCTTCGGGTGAACCGCTGCAGATGCAGCCCGCGGCGGCCGAGGAGCGGACCGAGCACGCGGAGCCCGCTACCGAAGTCCCTTCCCCCTCCCCCGCTCCTTCGGCGGACGGCGCGGTCGGCAGCCCCGCCACGATGCGGTTCTCCGCGGCGGCGGTGCAGGAGGCTGCCGCGGCGGAGCGCGCGCCCGAGGCGGTGCCGGGTGCGGAGTTCCCGGCTGCCGGTAACTCCGCCGGTGCGGCGCCTGCCGCGAGCGGCCCGGGTTCGTCGGCGCCGCACGGGACCGACGCCGAAGCAGGCACGGGGAAGGCGCATGAGGCCGGGCAAACGCATGAGGCCGGCACGAGCTCCGACGCTCCGGCACGCCCTGAGGCCGGTACGGCCCCGTCGGCAGAGGCAAGCGCTCCCTCCGCCGCCGATGCCGTCAGTGAGGAGAGGACGGCAGAGTCCGAGCAGGGCTCTGCGGCAGCGTCCATTCCTTCCATGACCGCGCCGGCTGCCCAGGACGGCCCTGGGGCGGCGGCCCCGGCTTCCAGCAGTGCGGGTGCTGCCGCCGGAGCCGAAGGCGCCGCCTCACGCCCCGAGGGCACCATGCGGTTCTCGGCAGCCGCTCTGCGGGACAGGGTTGCCGACGGCGCGGGCGCGCAGCAGGCAGAGGCCGGGCAGGATGCGCAGGGAGCCCCGTGGTCCCCGCCGCCGGTGCCCCGGACCGCGCTGCCCCCGCTCCCCCCGGAC
>NZ_JBPQTW010000425.1:0-1728 GCF_051386535.1 Streptomyces sp. URMC 127 | reverse complement strand
ACCCCCGTCCCCTCCGCCTCCGTCCCCTCCGCCGCTGAATCGATTCGCCGCTCGCGTGACCCCGAACGCCCCGGCGTCCGCGCGCTGCTGGACGCCGCCGCCACTGACGTCACTCTCCTCAGCGGCACGGGCGCGGGGGAGCGCGACCCCGGGCTGCTGCTCGCGCTCGCGCGCGTCGGCGGCACGCCCTGCGTGGTGCTCGCGCACGACCGCGGCAGCCGTACGGGTGCCGCGGGGGAGGAAGCGGGCGGGGTGCCCGCCGCCGGGCAGGCGCTCGGCCCGGCCGGCCTCCGCGCCGCCCGCCGCGGGATGCGGATCGCCGCCGAACTCGGCCTGCCCCTGCTGACGGTGGTCGACACGGCGGGCGCGGCGCTCTCCCGCGACGCCGAGGAGGGCGGCCTGGCCGGCGAGATCGCGCGCTGCCTGGCCGACCTGGTGACCCTGCCCGCGCCGACGCTGTGCCTGCTGCTCGGTCAGGGCGCGGGCGGCGCGGCGCTCGCGCTGCTCCCCGCGGACCGGGTCGTCGCCGTCCGGCACGCGTGGCTGTCGCCGCTGCCGCCCGAGGGGGCCTCGGCGATCCTGTACCGGACGACGGACCGGGCCTACGAGGTCGCCGGGCGGCAGGGCGTACGCTCCGCGGACCTCCTGGCGAACGGGATCGTGGACCTCGTGGTGGAGGAGCCGGAAGGGGCTCCGGAGGCCGGTGCGGACGCCCTCCCGGGCACCGCGAACGACGATTTCCTGCCGCGTCTGGGGGTCCTCCTCGGGGCGGAAATGGCCGCCCTCGGCGCGCGCGAGCAGGGCGAACGCCTGGCCGACAGGCGTGCGCGCTATCGACGGATCGGGCTGGGAAGCTGAGGCTCCGGCGCTCATAAATTGGGCATCGAGGGCATAGGAGGGTGTGCGATCCATCGAGAATTGACAAGGTAAGCCTTACCTAACCTAGGGTCTCTCCCGTGAACGAGACCGTTCCAGGGGCGGCTGCGGCTGCCCCGGACTCCGTGCTGCCCGCCACCGGGCGAGCGGCCCCGGCCCGCCGGGCCGCACTGCTTGTTGCCGGCGCGGCCGCGCTCGCGCTCTGCGCGGCGCTCAGCCTCGCGGCGGGCTCCCGCCCGGTGCCCCTGGGCACCGTGTGGCACGCCCTGGCCGGGGACGAGGCGGGCCGCGACGGCCTGGTCGTCACCGGCCTGCGCGTCCCGCGCACCCTGATCGGCCTCGCCGTCGGCGCGGCGCTCGGCATCGCCGGAGCCGTCGCCCAGGGCGTCACCCGCAACCCGCTGGCCTCGCCCACCACGCTCGGCATCAACGCCGGGGCGAGCTTCGCCGTCGTCACCGCCATCTACGCGCTGCGTCTCGAACACCCGGCGCAGTACCTGTGGTTCGCCTTCGGCGGCGCCGCGCTCGCCACCGTTGCCGTCCTGGCGCTCGCCCGCCGCGCCGGCGAACTCGACCCCGTACGGCTCGCGCTCGGCGGAACCGTCCTGGCCGCCGTGCTCGCCTCGTGGACCTCCGCGGTGATGCTGGCGAGCCACCGCACGCTGGACGAGGCCCGGTTCTGGCTGGCCGGCTCGCTCGCCGGGCGGCAGACGAGCATCCTGCTGCCCGTCCTCGCGCCCCTCGTCGTGGGCCTCGTGCTCGCCCTCGCCATCGCGCCCGCCCTCAACGCTCTCGCCCTCGGCGACGAGACCGCGCAGGCGCTCGGCGTCCCCGTCGCCAAGGTCCGCGCCG
>NZ_JBPQTW010000424.1:0-1840 GCF_051386535.1 Streptomyces sp. URMC 127 | reverse complement strand
CCACCGCACCCGATCGGATCCCCCCATGTCGGCCTCCGTCCCCGGCCCGTCCAGCCCTGAGCCCCGCACCGAGTTCCGCAGCGAGCACGACCTCCTCGGCGACCGCGACGTGCCCGCCGCCGCGTACTACGGCGTCCACACCCTGCGCGCCGTGGAGAACTTCCCGATCACCGGGACGCCCGTCTCCGCCCACCCCGACCTCGTCACCGCGCTCGCCGCCGTCAAGCAGGCCGCCGCCCTCGCCAACCGCGACCTGGGGCTCCTCGACGACCGCAAGGCCGACGCGATCGTGCGGGCCTGCGAGGAGATCCGCGCCGGGCAGTGGCACGACCACTTCGTCGTGGACGTCATCCAGGGCGGCGCCGGCACCTCCAGCAACATGAACGCCAACGAGGTCATCGCCAACCGGGCGCTGGAGCTCCTCGGCCACGCCCGCGGCGAGTACAAGCACCTGCACCCGCTGGAGGACGTCAACGCCGGGCAGAGCACCAACGACGTCTACCCGACCGCCGTCCGCCTCTCCCTGCAGTTCGCCGCCCTCCGCCTGCTGGAGGCCATGGACGTGCTGCGCGAGGCCTTCGCCGCCAAGGCGGAGGAGTTCGCCGACGTCCTGAAGATGGGCCGCACCCAGCTGCAGGACGCCGTGCCGATGACACTGGGCCAGGAGTTCGCCGCCTACGCCGTCATGCTGGAGGAGGACCGGGCCCGGCTCGCCGAGGCGTGCGCGCTGCTGCGCGAGATCAACCTCGGCGGCACCGCCATCGGCACCGGCCTCAACGCCCACCCCGAGTACGCGGAGCTCGCCTGCCGCCACCTCGGCTCGCTCACCGGCGTCCCGGTCACCGTCGCCGGCGACCTCGTCGAGGCCACGCAGGACATGGGCGCGTTCGTGCAGCTCTCCGGCGTGCTCAAGCGGATCGCCGTCAAGCTCTCCAAGACCTGCAACGATCTGCGCCTGCTCTCCTGCGGCCCGCGCGCCGGCCTCGCCGAGATCAACCTGCCGCCGGTCCAGGCCGGTTCGAGCATCATGCCCGGCAAGGTGAACCCGGTGATCCCGGAGGTCGTCAACCAGATCGCCTTCGAGGTCATCGGCAACGACGTGACGGTCACGTTCGCCGCCGAGGGCGGCCAGCTCCAGCTCAACGCCTTCGAGCCGGTCATCGCCCACAGCCTCCTCAAGAGCCTCACCCACCTGCGGGCCGGCTGCCTGACCCTGGCCGAGCGCTGCGTCACCGGCATCACCGCCAACCGCGAGCACCTGGCCCGCCTCGTCGGGCAGTCCATCGGCCTGGCCACCGCGCTCAACCCGTACATCGGTTACGAGCAGGCCACCGCCGTCGCGCAGGAGGCCCTGACCACGGGTGCCGCGGTCCACGAGCTCGTCCTGGCCAAGGGCCTGCTCACCGAGGAGCAGCTCCGGGAGATCCTCCACCCGGACAACCTCGCGCGCCCCCACACGCGCGCGGCCACGGCCGTCCGCGCCTGAAACAGCACCCGCACCATTCCTGATACCCGCACCATCCCGGAAAGAAGAAGCAACCCCATGGCAACGGCGCCCAGCGTCTCCTACTCGATGACGGTCCGGCTGGAGGTCCCCGCGAACGGGACCTCGGTCAGCGAGCTGACCACGGCCGTGGAGAGCTCGGGCGGCTCCGTGACGGGCCTGGACGTGACCGCCTCCGGCCACGAGAAGCTCCGCATCGACGTCACCATGGCGACGACGTCCACCGAGCACGCCGACGAGATCGTGGAGAAGCTCCGCGGCATCGAGGGTGTGGTGCTGGGCAAGGTGTCGGACCGTACGTTCCTGATGCACCTCGGTGGCAAGATCGAGATGGCG
>NZ_JBPQTW010000423.1:0-1906 GCF_051386535.1 Streptomyces sp. URMC 127 | reverse complement strand
CCCCACGCCCCTCACCCCTCGCACCCCCCGCGCCCCGCATCGGTTGGATGACCGATGTGCACGGACGCCGCCCGGATGCACAGTGCTCCCAGCTCCCCGGCCGATTCCCCCGGGGGCGACCCGTCAGCAGCCCCGCAGATAGGACATCACTGTGCCCGGCACCACTCCGGCAGATCTCGTCTTCGTCAACGGTTCCGTCCTCACCGTCGACTCCCGGTTCACCGTCGCCTCCGCCCTGGCGGTCACCGACGGCCTCGTCAGCGCGGTCGGCGACCGCGACGAGGTCATGGCCCATGCCGGCCCCGCCACCCGTGTCGTCGACCTCGAAGGCGGGACGCTCCTGCCCGGCATCAACGACTCGCACCTGCACGGCTGCGCCTTCGGGCTGACCATGCCCCCGCTGTCCGTGGACGTCTCCCACCCCGCCGTGCGGTCGCTGGCCGACGCGGCCGAGGCCGTACGGAAGGCCGCCGCGTCGACCCCGGCGGGGGAGTGGATCACCGGGCACGGCTGGGACGCGGGCTACCTCGCCGAGTGCGTCGCCGACCCCTCCCGCCTGCCCACCCGGCAGGACCTGGACGCCGTCAGCCCGCACCATCCCGTCCTGCTGTACTCCGCCACCGGACACGCCACCTGGGTCAACTCCATGGCCCTGAAGTGGGCCGGCGTCGACCGGAACACCCCCGTCCCGCCCGGAGGCGTCATCGTCACCGACGCGGACGGCGTGCCCACCGGCCTCCTCCAGGAAGGCGCCCAGGACCTCGTTCACCAGGCGCTGCCGGCCCTCTCCCCGGAGGTGCGCGCCGACGCGATCCGGGCCACCCTGCGCACCCTGGCCCGGCTCGGCATCACCAGCTACACCGAGCCCGGCCTCGGCCCCGGCGGCGACGCCCTCATGCGCGGCGCCATGGCCCACAGCACCCTTGACGTCTACCGGCGCCTGCTCGCCGACGGCGAACTGACCGCGCGGGTCGGCGTCCTGCTGCTGCCGACGGGGATGACCGGCACGGCCGAGGAGTTCGTACGCACGCTGGCCGCCATGGACGAGCCGCCGTCCACCGACCCCCGCCGCCTCGCCGTCCTCGGCGTGAAACTGTTCGCCGACGGCATTCCGGTCAACAAGACGGCCTGGATGCACGAGCCGTACGTCGGCGGCGGCTGCGGCTCACTGTGCGTCGGCGGGGAGACCGACGAGGAGCGCATCGCCCAGATCACGGAGATGATCCGCTGCACCCATGCCGCCGGGTACCAGGCGGGTGTCCACGTCACCGGTGACCGGGCCATCGACACCGTCGTCGACGCCTTCGCCGCGGCCGCCGCCGCGCACCCCCGGCCCGACGCCCGGCACTACGTCATCCACGGCGACTTCCTCACCGCCCGCAGCATGAGGACACTGGCGCGGAGCGGCTTCGGCGTCAACATGAACCCCACCATCAAATGGACCGTCGCCGACCTTGAGGAGGAGTTCGTCGGGCCGCAGCGGGCGGCGTACGAATGGCCCTACCGCGACGCGATCGACGCCGGCGTGACCGTCACCAGCGGCTCCGACGCCCCCGTCACCCTCCCCGACTGGCGGCAGGGCGTGTCCACGATGATGCTGCGCGAGTCCAAGGCCAGCGGCCGCGTCAGCGGGCCCGAGCAGCGCATCCGGCTGGCCGAGGCCCTGCGCACGTACACCTCCGACGCGGCCTGGCAGGACTTCGCCGAGGACTGGAAGGGCACGCTGGAGGTCGGCAAGGTCGCCGACCTGTGCGTGCTCGCGGGCGACCTGCTCACCGCGGACCCGCACGACATCCCCGCCATGCCCGTGGTGTTCACCGCCGTCGGCGGCGACGTCGTGCACGACGAACTCACCGGGTGACGCCCGTTCAACGCCCCGCCCCCGTTCAACGCCCCGCCCCCGTTT
>NZ_JBPQTW010000422.1:0-1985 GCF_051386535.1 Streptomyces sp. URMC 127 | reverse complement strand
ATGCCGGTGGCGCGGGCCCGCCCCCGCCACCGGCATCGCCCGCTTCATGGGCGGCCAGCCCACCGAGCGGTCCATGGACTTCGCCGGGTCCGCCAAGCGGCTGCTGGGCACCCTCAGACCCGAGCGGGCCCTGATCACCGTGGCGCTCGTGCTGTGCGTCGCGAGCGTCACCCTGTCCGTCCTCGGCCCGAAGATCCTCGGCCGGGCCACCGACCTGATCTTCGCGGGCGTCATCGGGAACAAGTTCCCCGACGGCATCACCAAGGCCGAGGCCGTCGAGCGGATGCGGCAGCAGGGCAACGGCACCGTCGCCGACCTGCTCGGCTCGGTCGACTTCACCCCCGGCCGCGGCATCGACTTCGACGCCGTGGGCGAGGTGCTGCTGTGGGTCCTGCTGATCTACGTCGGCGCGTCCCTGTTCGGGCTCGTCCAGGCGCGGATCGCCACCACCGTCGTCCAGCGCGCCGTCTTCCGGCTGCGCAAGCGGGTCGAGGAGAAGCTCGGCCGGCTGCCGCTCAGCTACTTCGACAAGCAGCCGCGCGGCGAGGTGCTCTCCCGCGCCACGAACGACATCGACAACATCGCCCAGACGCTCCAGCAGACCATGAGCCAGATCGTCACCTCACTGCTGACGATCGCGGGCGTGCTGGCCGTGATGTTCTGGATCTCCTGGCTGCTCGCCCTGGTGGCGCTGGTCACCGTCCCGGTGTCCGTCGTCGTCGCCACGAAGATCGGCAAGCGGGCGCAGCCGCAGTTCGTCGCCCAGTGGAAGACCACCGGCACGCTCAACGCCCACATCGAGGAGATGTACACCGGGCACGCGCTGGTGAAGGTCTTCGGCCGCGAGAAGGAGTCCGCGGAGATCTTCCGCAAGGAGAACGAGGACCTCTTCCAGGCCGGCTTCAAGGCGCAGTTCATCTCGGGCGTCATCCAGCCCGCGATGATGTTCATCGGCAACCTCAACTACGTGCTCGTCGCCGTCGTCGGCGGCCTGCGGGTCGCCTCCGGCGCGCTGTCCATCGGTGACGTGCAGGCCTTCGTGCAGTACTCGCGCCAGTTCAGCCAGCCGCTCACGCAGGTGGCCTCCATGGCCAACCTCGTGCAGTCCGGCGTCGCCTCCGCCGAGCGGGTCTTCGAGCTGCTCGACGCCGAGGAGCAGTCGGCGGACCCGGCGGACGCCCCGAAGCCGGGGCGGGTGCGCGGCGAGGTGGCCTTCGAGCGGGTCTCCTTCCGCTACGAGCCGGACAAGCCGCTCATCGACGACCTGTCGCTGACCGTCCGGCCCGGCCAGACCGTGGCCATCGTCGGCCCGACCGGCGCCGGCAAGACCACCCTGGTCAACCTGCTCATGCGGTTCTACGAGGTCGGCGGCGGCCGCATCACCCTCGACGGCACCGACATCGCCGCCATGTCGCGCGAGGAGCTGCGCTCCCACATCGGCATGGTCCTCCAGGACACCTGGCTCTTCGGCGGCACCATCGCGGACAACATCGCCTACGGGGCGCCCGCCGGCACGCCCATGGAGAAGATCGTCGCCGCGGCGAAGGCCACGCACGTCGACCGGTTCGTACGGACCCTCCCCGACGGCTACGACACGGTCATCGACGACGAGGGCTCCAACGTCAGCGTCGGCGAGAAGCAGCTCATCACCATCGCCCGGGCGTTCCTGGCCGAGCCGGAGATCCTCGTCCTGGACGAGGCGACGAGCTCCGTCGACACCCGTACGGAGGTCCTCATCCAGCAGGCGATGGGCCGGCTGCGCGCGGGGCGCACCAGCTTCGTGATCGCGCACCGGCTGTCCACGATCCGCGACGCGGACGTCATCCTCGTGATGGAGTCCGGCCGGATCGTGGAACAGGGCACGCACGATTCGCTGCTGGCGTCGGGGGGAGCGTACGCGCGCCTCTACGAGGCGCAGTTCGCGGAGCCGGTCGTGGAGGCGTAGCGCCGGTCCGGCACCGCCGGACGCGGGGGGGGGGGGGGGG
>NZ_JBPQTW010000421.1:0-2034 GCF_051386535.1 Streptomyces sp. URMC 127 | reverse complement strand
GCGGCCCATGTCCGCCATCGGCGGCTGACCGGCGGGGCGGCCGGGGGGAGGGGCGCGCCTGAAGGGTCTGAAGGGAGCGGCGCGTCCGCGGGCAGCTCGCGGTCCGCGAGGGCGACCGCCCGGCTGAGCGTCGCCGCACGCACCGCATCGCCCTTCTTGATGACGATGGCCTCCACCTGTCGGGTGCCCTCCGCGGCGGCGAACCAGCGGGCCAGCCACCGGGCGAACTCCCGGTCGCGGGCCGCGCTCCGTGGCACCGACGGCAGGCCGTTGCCGCGCCCGCCGGTCACGTAGCGGTCGATGACCGGCAGGTGCCGTACGACGGTCTCGATGGGGATCATGTACGACAAGTGGAGCCGCCGGCTCGTGAGCGCGGCCGAGGAGCGGTCGTCGTAGCGGCTGACGACCATGCCGAGGACCCGGTGCGTCTCGGCGTCGGTCACGGCGGCGCCGCTGAAGCCGGGCCGCACTGTCTCCTCCGGGGTCATCGGGAACATCTGCACCCACTCGCCGCGCGGCCCGGACGGCCCGGCGAGGGTGGCCCGGAACCACACCCCGTCCCGGAGCTCGCGCGTGCGGGGGAAGCCGCACATCCGGACGGACCGGCCGTGCGTGGGCGCGACGCGGTGCAGCGGGGCGGCGTGGCGGGCGTCCTGCGGCTCGGCCAGGGTCAGCAGGGCGACGTCGCCCCGGGAGTCCGCCAGCTCGGGCACCCAGCAGCCGTCGGCCACCCGGGCGCGCACGGGCCGCGCGCCGGGCACGCCGACCAGCTCGGCCAGCACCTCGGCGCGCGGAGCGGCGGCGGCGCCGGCGGGCGCGCCGGGGTCGGCGGGAATGACATGGGCGCACGTCAGCACGGCGTCCGTGGCCAGCAGGATGCCGGCACCCAGGACGTCGCCGCCGGACGTGGAAATGCGGACCCGCCAAGTCTCGCCGCGCACTTCTGTGTTGACGGGGACCTCGGTCTCCTCCCCCATGGGCGCAGAGCATACGCGCGCCCCCGGCGGAAGTGACCCCTCCGAGTGTGGGGTCACCGTTCCGTGTGATTCGCGCGGGGGTCGCGCGCCCTCGGCGCGTGCCCGGGCGGTGTGCGCGTGGGGAGGCGGGGTGCGGCCCGTACGGCCGAACGGGTGACCACGGGGCGGGCGCCGGCCGCGGTCCGGGGTCACCCGTTCGCCGCGTTCCGGGGCGGCCGTCCCGGTGACGGCGGGGCCACCCCCGGTGACCTGCCGATACGTCCGCGGGCTGCGTCCCGCGGCCCGCCCAGTACCGGCTGTTCTGATGTGGCGTCAGGGTGCGGCGCGCCCCGGATCCCGGTTCCCTCGGCTCTGAGGAGCGCGGAACCCCCCACTCCCCTTCGTGGGCACACCACGTGCCCCGGCCGCGTTCACGGAGGAACAAGCATGCGTAACTCACGAGTGCTCACCGGGACCGCCCTGTCCATAGCCGCCCTCGGGCTGGGGAGCGCTCCCGCGCTCGCCGGGGACTTCGGCAAGCTGGAAGTCTCCCCGAACCCCGTCAAGCCCGGCGCCGAGGTCACGGTGAACACCACCGCCTGCGGCGCCAACGGCTCGGGCACGGGCGACGCCAGCGCCGTCGGCGGCCCGGCCTCGTTCCAGCTCAAGCCGGGCACGCACAAGGAGAGCGTCGTCGGCACGTTCAAGGTGCCCAACAGCGCGAAGGCCGGCACGTACGGCATCGGCGTCAAGTGCCACAACGGCAAGGAAGCCACGGGCGACGTCGTCGTCTCCGCCGGTTCGGGCGGCTCCGCGTCCACCGGGGCTCGTGCGGGCGGGGCGAGCCACAGCCCGTCCATGGGCACGGGCGGCGGCTCCTCCTCCGCCCCGGCCATGCCGCCCAAGGGCGGCATGAAGACCGGTGTCGGCTCCACGAGCGACGACTCCGGGATGACCGAGCTCATGGCGGGCGCGGCCGTGCTGGCCACCGCTGCGGTCGGCGGCACGTGGTACCTGCGGCGCCGCGGCAGCGGCGGCAACCGGATCTGACCCGCCCCCGGCCCGCTCCGCCCCCCGG
>NZ_JBPQTW010000420.1:0-2046 GCF_051386535.1 Streptomyces sp. URMC 127 | reverse complement strand
GGCCCCCGGGACCCCGTCGCGCGCTCGGGCTCAGACGCCGGGCTGGGTGGGGCGTACCCGGGCTGTGAGGGGCAGGCCCCCGGGACCCCGTCGCGCGCTCGGCCTCAAACGCCGGCCGGGCTGGGTGGGGGCGCGATCGGCCTCGAACGCCGGCCGGCTGGATTTTGCGTCCCGGAACGGGCCTGGTTCAGCGCTTGCGGCCCAGCTCCTCGTAGAACTTCAGCAGGTCCGGGTTGTCCACCGAGCCCGGGTTGACCGCCTTTTCCAGCGGTGTGCCCTGGAGGAGTCGCTTGACCGGGACCTCGATGCGCTTGCCGGTGAGGGTGTGCGGGATCGCCGGAACCTCGATGACCTCGTCGGGGACGTGGCGCGGCGAGAGGTTCTCGCGGATGGTGCGCTTGATGCGCTCCAGCAGCGCGTCGTCCAGGCGGGCGCCCGGCGCGAGCTGGACGAAGAGCGGCATCCAGTAGCCGCCGTCCGGCTGTTCGGCGCCGATGACGAGGGACTCGCGGATCTCGGGGAGCCGCTCGACGACCTCGTAGATGTCGGCGGAGCCCATGCGCACACCCTGCCGGTTGAGGGTGGAGTCCGAGCGGCCGTGGATGACGACGCTGCCGCGGGAGGTGAGGGTGATCCAGTCGCCGTGCCGCCAGACGCCGGGGAACATCTCGAAGTAGCTCTCGCGGTAGCGCGTGCCGCCGGGGTCGTTCCAGAAGCGGACGGGCATGGACGGCATGGGGTTCGTGACCACCAGCTCGCCGACCTCGTCGGTGACGGGCTTGCCGTGCGGGTCCCAGGCCTGCAGGTCTGTGCCGAGGCAGGGGGCCTGGAGCTCGCCGATGTGGACCGGCAGGGTGGGCACGGCGCCCGCGAAGCAGCTGCACACGTCCGTGCCGCCGCTCACCGACGCGATCCACATGTCTTCCGCCACCTCGTCGTGGATCCAGCGGAAGCCGTCCGGCGGCAGCGGCGAGCCCGTCGTGGCCACGCATTTGACGCGCGAGAGGTCGAAGTCGCGGCCGGGGTGGACCCCGGCCTTGCGGCAGGCCATGACGTACGCGGCGGAGGTGCCGTACAGCGTCGCGCCGGTGCGTTCGGCGACCCGCCACTGGGCGTCGGTGCCGGGATAGGCGGGGCTGCCGTCGTAGAGGACGACGGTGGCGCCCACGAGGAGGCCGGAGACGAGGAAGTTCCACATCATCCAGCCGGTGGAGGTGTACCAGAAGAACCGGTCGCCGGGGCCGAGGTCGCAGTGCAGGGAGAGCTGCTTGAGGTGCTCGACGAGGATGCCGCCCTGGGACTGGACGATGGCCTTGGGCAGGCCGGTGGTGCCGGAGGAGTACAGCACCCACAGCGGGTGGTCGAAGGGGAGCTGTTCGAAGACGGGCTCGGTGTCCGCCGCCACCAGGGCGTCCCACTCCAGGGCGCCCTCGGGGGCGGGGGTGCCCAGCAGGGGGATGTGGACGACGGCGCGCAGCGTGGGGAGCCCGGCGCGGAGCTCGGCGACGGTCTCGGTGCGCTCGTGTTCCTTGCCGCCGTAGCGGTAGCCGTCGACGGTGAACAGGACGACGGGCTCGACCTGCTGGAAGCGGTCGAGGACGCTGCGGGCGCCGAAGTCGGGGGCGCAGGAGGTCCACACGCCGCCGACGGCCGCGGTGGCGAGGAAGGCGATGACGGCCTGGGGCACGTTGGGCAGGTAGCCGCTGACGCGGTCGCCCGGGCGCACGCCGAGGCGGCGCAGTTCGGCGGCGAGCGAGCCGACGCGGCGGCGCAGTGCGGCCCAGGTGACGGGGCGCGGCTCGTGGCTCTCGTCGACGGCGAGGAGGGCGGGCTCGTCCGCCCGTGCGGGGTCCTCGGCGGCGCGCAGGGCGTGTTCGGCGTAGTTGAGCGCGGCGCCGGGGAACCAGCGTGCGCCGGGCATGGAGCGGTCGGCGAGGACGCGCTCGTAGGGGTGGGAGAAGCGGACGTCGCACCATTCGGTGAGGGCCTGCCAGAACGTCTCCAGTTCGCCGACGGACCAGCGGTGCAGTGCGGCGTAGCTGGCGG
>NZ_JBPQTW010000419.1:0-2073 GCF_051386535.1 Streptomyces sp. URMC 127 | reverse complement strand
CGCCACCCCCGCCGCCCCCGCGGCGCCCGGCGCCAACCTCGCCGCCCTCCGCGACCACAACACCGCCCTCGTCCTCGGCCTGCTGCGCGACGCCGGGCCGGAGGGCGCGAGCCGGGCCGAGCTGGCCGCCCGCACGGGCCTCACCCCGCAGGCCGTCAGCAAGATCACCGCGCGGCTGCGGGCCGCCGGCCTGGCCGCCGAGGCGGGCCGCCGGGCGTCCACGGGCGGCAAACCGCCCACCGTCCTGCGCCTCGTCCCGGACGCCGCGCACGCCCTCGGCGTGCACCTCGACCGCGACGCCCTGACGGTCACGCTCGTCGACCTCTCCGGCGCGGAGACCGCGACCCGCACGTCCCCCCTCGACCTCGGGGCGGACGCCGGGACGGTCCTGGACGCGGTGACGGAGGAGGCCGCGCGCGTGCGCGCCGCGGCGGGCGGCGCCCTCCTCGGCGCGGGCGTCGCCCTGCCCGGCCCCCTCGACCACCGCACCGGCGTCCTGCACCGCGTCACCGGCTTCCCCCGGTGGGACGGCTTCCCGCTGCGCGACGCCCTCGCCCGGCGGCTCGGCCTGCCCGTCGTCGTCGACAAGGACACCAACGCCGCCGCCCTCGGCCTCGTCCTCCGCGGCTGCGCCGGTCCGGCCGGCTCCTTCGCCTACCTCCACCTCGGCACGGGCCTGGGCGCCGGCCTTGTGCTGGGCGGCGCGGTCCACCGGGGCGCGCGCACGGGCGCGGGGGAGTTCGGCCACCAGGTCCTCGCGCTCGACGGCCCGCCGTGCCCCTGCGGCAACCGCGGCTGCATCGAGGTGCTCTGCCTGGCGGCCGTCGCCCGCGGCGACCGCGCGGAGGCGGCCCGGCTGCTGGGCACCGGCGCCGCCAACCTCGTACGCCTGCTGGACATCGACCGCGTGCTGCTCGGCGGCGGCACGCTCCTGCGGGACGCCGCCGCCTACGAGACCGGCGTGCGGGACGTGCTCGCCGCCGCGGGCAGCGGCGTTCCGGTGGCCGTCACCCCGGCCGGCGAGCGCACCGTCGTGGAAGGGGCCGCCGAGCTCGTCCTGGCGTCGCTGTTCGGCCGGGACGGGCAGGCCGGGCGCCTGGCCGGCCTCACGCACCCGGCCCCAGGAACCTCTCGACCCTGACCGAGGAGACCGCGACGGCGAACTCCTCCGGCAGCTCCGAGGCGTCGTCGCCCTCCTCGAACCGCTTGCTCGTCCCCGTGCCGCCCGGCCCCGTGGAGAGCGTGACCACCCACCGCGGCCGCGGGCCCTTACCCGGCCGGCCGCGCCAGGAGGGCAGCAGCACCGACCGCACGGGGCCGCCGCGCTCGTACGTGCCCGGCTCCAGCTCCTCCCAGCGGCCGCGGAAGTGCGGCGCCGAGAAGAGCGCGGGCAGGTCCTTGCCGGGGTAGTGCCCCAGGAACGGCTCCAGCAGGTCCCCGACCACGGGGAGACCGGCCAGGCCCGCCAGGGGGTTCCTCCGGTACGTCTCGGCGTCGTCCCCGCTCCGCGGGGCCCGCGCCCCGCCGCCGCGCTGCTCCGCCACCGCTACTCCGCCACCTCCGTGCGGCCCGACCACTCGTAGACCGGCAGCCGGCCCCCGGGCGTGTCCCACTGCCGCGAGGTCGCCCGGAAGTGTTCGTAACCGCCCCGGAAGGGCACCTTCACGTCCTCTCCCGGCGGCGGAGCCGGGACGATGTGCTCCGGGAGGCCCTCCGGCCCGCCCTGGAGGAAGCATTTCTCAGCAGTGGCCATGCCCCGATCCTGACCGGGCGGCGACCGGCCGGCACGGCCAGGCGCACCGGCTCCACTCGGATGACACGAAAATAGGCTCATCGGGCGGTATGTGACGGCTGGTCGGGGTACGCGACCGCGCCGGGCCGCGACCCGCGGGCGGCCGGGGGGAGGTACCAGGCAACCGGACCCCACGACCCCCACCGCAAAGGTCCCGCGATGCCCAAGCCCCGTGCGCTCGTCCTCGGCGCCACCGCGCTCGCGATCTTCTCGACGGCGGCCCCGAGACGTACGAGCGCGGCACTCGGCCCCGGAGTCGTTGCGCAGCTCCAGCCGCCAGG
>NZ_JBPQTW010000418.1:0-2119 GCF_051386535.1 Streptomyces sp. URMC 127 | reverse complement strand
CTACGGGCTGACGCGCCCCGCGTCCCCCGCGGCGCCACCCGTCGCCCCACGCGGCACGTCAGCCCCCGCTCCCACGGGGCCCGTGACCGGCCCGCGAGCCTACCGCGCACCGGAGCCACGGTGACGCCCTTCGCGCGGCGGCCGCCGCGCACGTTCCCCGTGTCGGAGAGCGAACTGCTGCTGTTCGGCGGCGCCTTGCGGCCCGACAAGGCCTTCGTCACCCACGAGCGGCCGCTGCTGCGGCTGTCCTTCTGGGCGATGGCCCGTCAGCTGCCCGCCATGGTCGCCACCGTCGCCCGCGCCGCCTGGCACGAGGACCCCAGGGCGCTGTGCGCGCTCCTGGGCGCCGAGCTGTGCCAGGGCCTGACGCGCGCCTTCGGGCTGGTCGCCGCCAACCGGGCGCTGACCGCCCTCTTCACCGCCGGCCCCACCCCCGGCCGGCTGCGCGAGGCCCTGCCGGCGCTCCTCGCGGTCACCACGGTCGCCGCCGCCACCGCCCTGCTCTCCGCCGTCTCCCTCGCGGCCGCCGGGCAGCTGGAACCCAAGGTGGAGCGCGTGTGCACCGCCCGCTTCTACCGCGGCGCCGTCCGCGTCGAGCTCGCCGTCCTGGAGGACAAGGACTTCCACCGCCTGCTCGACGCCGGCCGTTTCGGCACCGACTCCGTCCGGCTGATGATCGGCTCCTCCGTCACGGTCGTCAACGCCCTGGTGGGGCTCGCCGCTTCGGCCGGAGTGCTCGCCCTGCTGCACCCGTCGCTCGTGCCCATGCTCGTCCTCGTCGCGGCCCCCAAGGGCTGGGGCGCTGTCGTCACGGCCCGGCGCCAGTACGCCTCCCGGCACGCCTGGATCGAGCACCGGCGCGCCATCTCCGTCATCACCTCCACGCTCACCGGGCACGACACCGCCCCCGAGATCCGCGTGCACGGCGCCGGCCGCATGCTCGTCGGCGCCTACGACGACATGGCCGCCACCGTCGAGAAGGAACAGCAGCGCCTCGCCCGCGCCGAGGCCGTCACCTGCGGCGCCGCCTCCGCCCTCTCGGGGGGCGCGGCCCTCGCCGTCTACGGCGTGCTGTGGCTGCTGCTGGCCTCCGGCGGGCTGCCCCTGGCCGTCGCCGGCACCGCGGTCATCGCCGTACGGGCCGCCGGCGCGAGCCTGACCGCGCTGGTGACCCAGACCAACCGCCTCTACGAGGAAGCGATGTACCTCAGCGACCTGGAGCGCGCCTGCGCGGAGGCCGAGCGCCACGCCATCCCCACGGGCGGCACCCCGCTGCCGCGCGGCGTGAAGGAGATCCGGCTGGAGAAGGTCTCCTTCGTCTACCCCGGCGCCCCCTCGGCCGCGCTCAGCGACGTGAGCCTGACCGTCCCGCCCGGCAAGGTCGTGGCGCTGGTCGGCGCCAACGGCTCCGGCAAGACCACGCTGTCCAAGCTCGTCGCCGGGCTGTACCTGCCCACCTCCGGGCACCTGTACTGGAACGGCGTCGAGATCCGCGACGCCGACCGCGACCAGCTCTTCGACCACGTGGCCGTGCTCTCCCAGGACTTCCCCCGCTGGCCCATGACCGCCCGTGCCAACGTGCACATCGGCCGCCCCGGCACGCCGCCGGACCAGGCCCGCATCGACCGCGCGGCCGCCGAGTCCGGCGCCACCGACGTCGTCTCCTCCCTGCCGCACCAGTGGGACAGCCTCGTGGTCAAGGGCTTCGAGCGCGGCACGCAGATCTCCGGCGGCCAGTGGCAGCGCCTGGGCAGCGCCCGCGCCCGCTACCGCCGCGCGCCCCTGCTCATCGTCGACGAGCCGACCTCGGCCCTCGACCCGCGCGCGGAGGCCGAGGCCTTCCAGTCGCTGCGGACGCTGACCGACGACGGCACGACCGTCCTGCTGATCACCCACCGGCTCGCCGCGACGGCCACCGCCGACCTCATCTACGTCCTCGACCGCGGACGGGTGGTGGGCAAGGGCACGCACGAGGAGCTGATGGCCGTCGAGGGCGGCCTCTACCGGTCGATGTACGAGCTCCAGGCCGCCCAGTACGGCATCGGGGCGCCGCAACCCCGCCGCGCCTGTAGACACGTGCGCAATACAGGGAATAGGGCGGCGCCCGGCCGCACCCGGA
>NZ_JBPQTW010000417.1:0-2137 GCF_051386535.1 Streptomyces sp. URMC 127 | reverse complement strand
GCCCCAGCCCCAGCCCCAGCTACAGATTCCCGCAGAACCGGCGGAACCGGGGACGGATCTCGTCCTCGCCCCTGCGCCCTGACAGCACTGATGTGCCCTGACGGCCGTGAAGCGCCACACGTCGCACCACAGCCTGCTGCGGCACTCCCCCTGAAGGGGCGAGAAAGGAGAGCGGCGCATGTCCGGCGAGACGATGGGCGACGAGGTGTACCAGCCGGCCAGCTCCGACCTCTGGGACCAGCCGAACGAGCTCGACCTGGAGAACGCCCTCGGAGGCGACGAACTCGACGAGGTCCTCGACGAGGGCTATTCCCCTCCGGAGAAGCCCCTCGCGGTCGAGCAGTACGGCACCGCGGCGCGGGAACAGCACGACGGCGAGAGCCTTGAGCAGCGACTGGCCCGGGAGGTCCCGGACGTCGCGTCGCCCGAGGGCGACGGCATAGGCGATCAAATCGGCACGGACGGCGAGGTGGTGGACCCGCTGGCCGGCCGGGACCGCGCGGGGCGGATGGTGGAGGCCGAGTACGGTCCGCCCCGCACCCGCAACGACGTCGTGGCCCGCGACGTCGGCATCGACGGCGGGGCCGCCTCGGCGGAAGAAGCCGCCATGCACATCATCGACGGTCTCCCCTCTCCCGAAGCCGAATCGCCCGAAGCCGAAGCCGAGCCCGAGGCCGAACCCGGACCGGGAGCCTCGTAGCAGCTCGCAACGGAACGCCCCGTGCCCCTGGCCTCAGGCCGCCCGGCCGCCCCCCCGCCTCAGGTCAGCCGGCGCCAGGAGTCGCTCTCCAGGTGCGATCCGGCCTGCGGCCCCATCCGCAGCATGCCCCCGTCCACGGTCCACGAGGCGCCGGTGACGTACCCGGCGTCGGGGCCGGCGAGGAAGGCGATGACCGCGGCCACTTCCCGCGCGTCCCCCGGCCGGCCCAGCGGCACTCCGGGCCGCCGCACCGTGCTGACGTCGGTGTCCTCCTGGCCGGTCATGGGCGTGGCGATCTCGCCGGGAGCCACGGCGTTGACGGTGATGCCGTGCTCGGCCAGTTCCAGCGCCATGACCTGGGTGAGCAGGCCCAGGCCTCCCTTGGCCGCGCAGTAGGGCGCCGCGCCCACGCGCGGGGCGTGCTCGTGAACGCTGGTGACGTTGACGATCCGGCCGCCCCCGCCCTGGCCGATCATGCGGCGCGCCGCGTGCTGCGCGCACAGCAGCGGGCCGATGAGATCGATGTCGATCACTTCCCGGACGGTGTCGTGGGTGAGGTCGAGGAACGGAGTGGCCGTGCCGGTCCCGGCGTTGTTGACCAGGACGTCCAGCCGGCCCAGTTCCCCGGCGAGCTGGTCGACGGTCTCCGCCGCCTGCGGGAGCAGCGTGAGGTCCATCCGGGCGACCGCGGCCCGCCGGCCATGGGCCCGTACCTCTTCAGCTGTCTCCTGCGCACCGGCGTGGTCGCTGTGCCAGGTGATGCCGACGTCCATGCCCTCGGCGGCCAGTCGTACGGCTGTGGCCCGGCCTATCCCTGAGTCGGAGCCGGTCACCACCGCCACGCGCCGCGGCCCGCCGGAGTCCGGGCGGGCGCCGGGGTGAGGGGAACGAGGGGTGAGGGGGTCCACGGGATCTTCTCCTCGGTCAGAGGGATCGGGTCGGGGGGATCGGGTCAGGAGGATCGGGTCACGGCGAGCGGGAGGCCCCGGCCTCCAGGGTTCTGATGCTGCGTTCGACCGGTGCGGGGAGGCGGCGCCGGCGCGCCAGGGCGGCGGGCAGGCGCCTGAGCGTGGCGGCCAGGGCCGTGCGGGCGGCGGGATCGGCGCGTGAGGCGGCGGCCAGCCGGAGGGTGCGGACCAGGGCGTGGGACAGGGGGCGGCACAGCCAGGCGGTGAGCACCTCGTTGCGCTGGATCCGTGCGCTGCGGGCCGGCCGGGGGCCGGGGTCGGGGTCGTGCCGGGCGACGATCTGCGGGCAGTAGGCCGAGCCCCAGCCCCGCCTGGCCAGTTCGAGGGCCAGGAGGGTCTCCTCGCCGCCGAAGTGCAGGACGGGGTCGAAGCCGCCCGCGCCGAGGAAGGCGCTGCGCCGTACGACGGCCGCGCAGGCGAGGAAGCCCAGGACGCACGGGCCGGGCAGGTCGGGGGGACTGCCCAGCGG
>NZ_JBPQTW010000416.1:0-2137 GCF_051386535.1 Streptomyces sp. URMC 127 | reverse complement strand
CCGCTGCACCGCGCCCGGCGCGCCCGGCTCGCCCGTCGCCGCGCGCCTGAGCGGCGGCCCCGAGACGTACGAGCGCGGCGCCGCGGCCCGCTCCTGGCGGCTGGAGCTGCGCAACGACTCCGGGGCCGAGTGCCGCGCCGTGCGGCCCGTCGCCGTCCTCGCCGACCGCGGGCGCGCGCTGCGGCCGCAGGACATCCGGCTCGACTTCTACGACGCCGGGGCCGCCCGCTGGCGCCCCGTCCGCTTCGAGCGGACCGGCGAGGCCGAGAACGTCGGCGTCCTCGACGGCACCGCCCCCGAAGCCGGCCGCGCGCACCGCGCCGCCGCCCGCGTCGCCGCCGCCCCCGCGTTCGGCGGCTTCTCCGTCCCCGCGCACGGCAGCGTGCCCGTACGCCTCCGCCTGGCGTTCGCCAAAGGCGCTCCCGAAGGGCCCGTGACCGCCAACGTCACCGCCGTGCGGCAGCGCGGCGACGACGGCAGGTGGGCGGGGGAGTCCAACGACTACACGTTCGGCATCGGCACGCCCCCGGACCCCGCCGGCGCCCCCGCCAAGCGCGGTGCCGACGACGCCGGGCAGCCCGTCCTGGCCGGCGCCGGCTCCCGGCGCCCCGTCCTCGCCATCGCGGCGGCCGCCGGGGCGCTCCTCCTCGCCGGAGCCTCCCTGATCGTGGGCGCCCGGCGCGCGGGGCGCTGAGATCCCGCCGGGGCGCGGGCGCCCCCGGGGCGGCTGCGTGACCTGTTTACGCTGGAGGGCAGGCCGTGGCACGAAGAGGTGCGACCCGGCGTCCCCGAGCCCGCGCAGCGGGCGCGTACGGCAGGAGTCCCCGTATGGCAGACCGCAAGCCGATCGAGTCCTGGCTGACCGACATGGACGGCGTCCTCATGCACGAGGGCATTCCCGTCCCCGGCGCCGACGCCTTCGTCAAGCGGCTCAGAGAGTCCGGCAAGCCCTTCCTCGTCCTGACCAACAACTCCATCTACACCCCGCGCGACCTGCACGCCCGCCTCGCCCGCATCGGGCTGGACGTGCCGGTGGAGAACATCTGGACGTCCGCGCTGGCCACCGCCCAGTTCCTGGACGACCAGCGGCCCGGCGGCACCGCGTACGTCATCGGCGAAGCGGGCCTGACCACCGCCCTGCACGACATCGGCTACGTCCTCACCGACGCCGAGCCGGACTACGTCGTCCTCGGCGAGACCCGGACCTACTCCTTCGAGGCGCTCACCAAGGCCATCCGGCTCATCAACGCGGGCGCGCGCTTCATCGCGACCAACCCCGACGAGACCGGCCCGTCCGCCGCGGGCGTCCTGCCCGCCACCGGCTCCGTGGCCGCGCTGATCACCAAGGCGACCGGCCGCGAGCCGTACTTCGTCGGCAAGCCCAACCCCCTGATGATGCGGGCCGGGCTCAACGCCATCGGCGCCCACTCCGAGGGCAGCGCCATGATCGGCGACCGGATGGACACCGACATCCTCGCCGGTCTGGAGGCGGGCATGCGGACCTTCCTCGTCCTGACCGGGCTGACGCGGCCCGAGGACATCGACCGCCACCCCTTCCGGCCCTCCCGGGTCGTCGACTCGATCGCGGACCTCGTCGACCTCGTCTGACGCGCCGGCCTCGTCTGACGCCCGGTCAAGGCCGCAGGCCCCGCCGTCCCGGTCCGCCCCGCCGCTGCACGGCCCTGATCTGAACGGGCCCCGTCCGGCACCGAACGGAGCAACCCGCCCACGGAGCGGATGCGCCCGCGGGGAACGGCAGGTGAGTCTCTGACTGACAGGAGGTTCACCATGGACGCTGTCCGCCTTGCCCTGTGCGGTGCCCTCGCGGCCGTCGCCGTCTGCGCGCCTGCCGCGAGCGCGAACGACGAGCCCGCCACCATGTCCGGCACGATCGAGCTCACGCCCGTCAGCAGCCACCCCGGCGGCCAGGTGCAGCTGCGCGTCGCCGGCTGCACGGGCGACAGGGCCACCGCCGCGTCCGAGGCGTTCGTCGCCGACGCCCGGCTCGCCAGGGACTCGGCCGGCCTGTTCGCCGCGGCCGCCGTCCGCTCCTCCGTGGACCCCGGCGTCTACCCCGTACGGGTCACCTGCGACGGCGAGGACGCGGTCGCCGAGGGCAAGCTGACGGTCGTCCCGC
>NZ_JBPQTW010000415.1:0-2150 GCF_051386535.1 Streptomyces sp. URMC 127 | reverse complement strand
CCGCGCTCCCCCTCGCCCGCCTCGCCCGCCTCCCCCGTGCAGCTGTGCACCATGCTCATCTCGTACTGGGCCGAACAGGACATCACCGGCGGCAAGTGGGCCGGGCTCGACTGGGAGCAGAAGGGCCTGTCGAACGAGCAGTACGCCCTCTACAGCGACATCACCCAAGCGGCACGCGACGAACAGCGCCGGCACGGCACGGACGCGGCGCTCGGCCTGATCCGGCGCCAGTCGGCACAGCGCTGCCGGGCCGCCGGCGGAGCGACCGGCAGCTCCGAGAACTGGCGGCCCCCCACGTAACGGTGTGTGACCACACGGCGCGGCGGGAAACGTAGAAACGGCGACACGACCACACCCGGCCGCGCCCGGACACCCCCTCCCCCCTCCCGGACCACTTAGCGGAACTGCACTTTCTGGCTCCGCACTCGGGGGACAAATCACCATCCGCGAAGATCATTCGCTCAGCACTGCTACACAGAATTCCCCAGAAGTGATCTGCGTCATAACAAGACAGTCACATCATGGCCAGCACCTCTGCCCCCCGTCGCCGCACCCCCTTAGAGTCACGGCCAGTCACCACCCCGCCGGGGAAAGGACACACCGTGCGCCATCGTCCCCTGCTCCTCCTCACCACCACCCTCACCGTCGGCGCCCTCACCCTCAGCGCCTGCGGCTCCCGCGACGACGGCGGCAAGAACGACGACAACGACAGCGGCGGCAAAGCGCAGACCACCGTGGTCATCGGCGTCGACGCCCCGCTCACCGGCTCACTCTCCGCCCTCGGCCAGGGCATCAAGAACTCCGTCGACCTCGCCGCCCGCACCGCCAACAAGAACAAAGAAGTCAAGGGCGTCACCTTCCGCACCGAACCCCTCGACGACCAGGCCGTCCCCGCCTCCGGCCAGCAGAACGCCACCAAACTCGTCGCCGACAAAGCCGTACTCGGCGTCGTCGGCCCCCTCAACTCCGGCGTCTGCCAGTCCATGCAAGGCGTCTTCGCCCGCGCCGGCCTCACCCAGATCTCCCCCGCCAACACCAGCCCCGAACTCAGCCAGGGCGACAACTGGCTCAAGGGAGACAAAAAACGCCCCTTCCCCACCTACTTCCGCACCGCCACCACCGACATCATCCAAGGCCGCTTCGCCGCCCAGTACGCCTACAACGACGCAAAGAAGAAAAAAGCCTTCATCGTCGACGACAAACAAACCTACGGCGTCGGCCTCGCCTCCATCTTCGGCCAGGAATTCAAACGCCTCGGCGGCGAAATCGCCGGCACCGACCACATCACCGTCAAAGAAACCGACTTCTCCAGCGTCGCCGACAAAGTCAGGAACAGCGGCGCCGACATCGTCTACTACGGCGGCCAGTACCCCGAAGGCGGACTCCTCGCCGACCAGGTCAAAAAAGCCGGCGCCCGCATCCCCCTCATGGGCGGCGACGGCCTCTACGACCCCGCCTTCATCAAAGCCTCCAGCGAGAGCAACGACGGCGACCTCGGCACCTCCGTCGGCTACCCCGTAGAAGCCCTCGACTCCGCCAAAACCTTCGTCCAGAACTACAAAGCCGCCGACTACAAAGACCCCTACGCCGCCTACGGCGGCTACTCCTACGACGCCGCCTGGGCCATCATCCAAGCCGTCAAAAACGTCGTCACCGCCAACAACGGAAAACTCCCCGCCGACGCCCGCAGCAAAGTCACCGAAGCCATGGGCAAAGTCTCCTTCGAAGGCGTCACCGGACACGTCTCCTTCGACGAATACGGCGACACCACCAACAAACAACTGACCGTCTACCAGGTCATCGGCGACACCTGGAAATCCGTCAAGAGCGCCACCTTCAAGGACTGAAAACCCCCCACACACACCCACACCCGCCCGGACCCCGGCCCACCGCGCGAGGACGAAACCCACGCCCTCGCGCGGACCCGCATCCGACACCCGCATCGGAGGCCCAGCGGTGCACCAACTGCCGCAAACGCTGGTCAACGGACTCGCCCTCGGTGCCCTCTACGGCCTCATCGCCATCGGGTACACCATGGTCTACGGCATCGTCCAGCTCATCAACTTCGCCCACGGCGAGATCGTCATGATCGGAGCCTTCGGCGCCCTCACCATCCACCTCTGGCTCCCCGGCGACACCCCCCTCCCCGC
>NZ_JBPQTW010000414.1:0-2163 GCF_051386535.1 Streptomyces sp. URMC 127 | reverse complement strand
CTCATGCCGCGCCCCATGCGGCGCCCCATGCCCGCATCCCGTACGGAACAGACCGCCGTGCGTCCCGGCCTGGGGCGAGCGCCAGCCGCAAGGCGTCACCAACGCGTCACCAGGGCGACGCCGTAACCGCTTACCGGGCCGCCGCCGCGACGCGTATCCGCCCCGCACCACAGATCCACCGCAACAAAACGCAAGCGCCCCCACCGCCGTAGCAGTGGGGGCGCCCGCGTACAGGAAGCGGTGGCGCGTCAGGCGCCGATCTTCACCCGCTTCGCGTCGTCGGCGACGGCACCCGCCGCCTCCGCGGCGGAGACCTCCCGCGGCGCCGGCAGCACAGCCATGATCAGAGCCGAGATGGCGATCGTGGCGGCCCAGCCCAGGCCGTACTTGCCGATGAACGTCGACGCCAGCGGGCCGGTGAACCAGTCGCACTGGGTGAAGCAGATGCCCGCGGCCAGCGCGACGGTCCAGGCCGTCATCGCCTGCCAGCAGAAGCCGCCCACGTACCAGTAGCGGCTCGTGCGGCCGGTGTCCATGAGGGCCTCCGCGTCGTACCGCACGGCGCGGGACTTGCGGCGGGCCATGTCGACCGCGTAGACGCCGATCCAGGCGGAGAAGGAGACCGCGAGCAGGATCAGGAAGGTGATGAAGGAGCTGAGGAAGCTCTTCGCCACCAGCATCAGCAGCAGGCCGCCGACCAGCGAGATGATCGCGTTGATGCTGACGGCCATGGCACGGGGCAGCTTGACGCCCATCGTCTGAGCGGTGAAGCCGGCCGAGTACATCGAGAGGCTGTTGATCAGCAGCATGCCCACAATGGCGGTGACCAGGTACGGGACGGCCAGCCAGGTCGGCAGGATGTCACCGAGGAAGGAGACCGGGTCGGGCGCCTCGGCCAGGTCGGGGGTGGCAACCGCCATGACCCCGCCCATGAGGACCATGGGGACCATCACGATGCCCGCACCGGAGACGGTCGCACCGACGATCTTCTTGCCGGACGCCGCATGGGGCAGGTAGCGCGCGAAGTCGGGGCCCGTGGGCACCCAGCTGATGCCGCCGGCGGCAATGGTGCCGATACCGGCGATCATCATCGCGGTGGTGCCGGCCGGCTTGGAGAAGACGTCGTCCCACTTGATGTTGGCGATCAGGTAGACGAGCACCAGGACGCTGAAGATGCCGAAGAGGTACGTCGACCACTTGTTGCACACGTTGAGCGCCTTGCGCCCCATGCCGCTCACCAGGAACGTGCACGCGACGAACGCGAAGAGCGTGACGACGATCAGCGGGGTGTTGCTCTTGACCCCGAAGACCAGGTCGAGAACGGTCAGCACCGCGTAGGCGCCGGTGACCGCGTTGATCGTCTCCCACCCGAAGCGCGCGACCCAGAGGATCGCACCGGGGAAGAGGTTGCCGCGGACGCCGAACGTCGCGCGGGAGAGCATCGCGCCCGGCGCACCGCCCCACTTGCCGGAGACCGACAGGACGCCGACCATGCCGAACGACGCGAGCGCGGCGCAGGCGGCGACGATCAGGACCTGCCAGAAGTTCAGTTTGTTGAAGACCACCAGGGCCGCGCCCATGGTGAGCAGCAGCACGCTGATGTTGGCGGCGACCCAGGTCGGGAAGAGCTCACGGACCCGGCCGTGACGCTCGTGATCCGGAACGGGCTCGATACCGCGGGTTTCTATCGCGCCGCCGGATTCGGCGGTGGACAGGTTGGACGCGTTGTCCATGTGGGGGGCTCCGTGCGGGTGAAGCGGGGCGGGAAGCCGGGGCAGAAAAGGTCTTCGGGGACTCTACGCGCGTCGCACAGCCCCACGCCATCGTACTTTGCTCCAACTTTAGCCCATTGGTGCGATTAGTCCTTGGAGGAATCCCTGAAGACGCACGTCACCGCGGAGGCCGCTCATCGGCGGCACGGTGTCCGATACTGGGGGCGTTATGGAAATCGTCATCCTTGCTGTAGTCATCGCTGTGGTCGCGCTCGGCGCGATCAGCGGGCTCGTGGTCAGCAGCCGTAAGAAGAAGCAGCTGCCCCCGGCCCCGCCGAGCAGCCCGTCCGTCACCGCGCCGCCCGCCGAGCCCCACGTAGGCGAGGAGGCCGAGCCCCCCAGCGCCGAGCGCGACCACAGCGATGACTACAGCAAGGATGACGATTTCCAT
>NZ_JBPQTW010000413.1:0-2168 GCF_051386535.1 Streptomyces sp. URMC 127 | reverse complement strand
GGTATGGATCCGCCGGGCGCGGGGGGCGGGGTGCTGCACCCGGACCGCGCCCGGCGGATCCATACCGTGGCGCGGAACCGGCGGGTGTGGCTGTGGGCGTGACGGCGTGACGGCCTGTCAAATGGGTGATCTATGGGCGTATTTCCCGACCGGAGCGGGGTCCGGCGCCTAGCCTTGATCATGCGGTCGAGGACCACGGGGAGGCTGCGGTGCGGTGCGCCGTGTCCGGCGGACGCTCGGGGATGAAGGTGCCTTCCGGGGCACCTTTGCCGCCGGACCACGGCACGCACGGCTGCCGCCCTGTAACTCGACCGCGTTTGCTTCTGCCGGCCACGCGCCGGCTCGACGGGCCCGGCACCGCCGGGATGGTTGCCGGTGGTTGCGCGCCGGGGCAACCGTTCTCCGCCGCGGCGGCGGGCAACCACGGCGGTGGTGTCCGGCGGTGCCGAACCGGCCCGAGGTGGGTCCGGCACCGCCGGGATGGTTGTTGGTGGTTGCGCGCCGTGGCGGCGGGTGAGGAGTGCGGGCGTGTGCCTGCCGCTGTTTGCCGCTGCCGTGGCAACCATCCTCCGCCGCGGCGGTGAGCAGCCACCGCGGTGGTGTCCGGCGGTGCCGAACCGGCCTGAGCGGGTCCGGCACCGCCGGGATGGCCGTTGGTGGTTGCGCGCCGTGGCGGCGGTGGAGGAGTGCGGGCGTGTGCCTGCCGCTGTTCGCCCGCTGCCGCGGCAACCATCGTCCGCCGCGGCGGCGGGCAACCACGGCGGTGGTGCCCGGCGGTGCCGAACCGGCCCGAGGCGGGCCCCGCACCGCCGGGGTGGTTGCCGCGGCAACCATCCCCCCGGCACCGCCGGGATCGTTCCGGGACGGAGGAGGCGTTCGGTGAGGCGTAGTCGGGGGTCGCGGCGCGCGGTCGTCGCCGGCGGTGCCGTGCTCGTGCTCGCCGGATGCGGCGGCGGCGCCGCCGAGCCCCGCGCGCCCGCCGCCGGCGACCGCGTCGACGCGTCGCCGCACCGCTGCGGGCACGGCTGGCGGCACCCCCGCCCCGGCACGCACGCCTTCACCCTGCACAACACCTCCGGCACCGCGGCCGAGGTCCAGCTCACCGACCCCCGTACCGGCGCCGTCCTCGGCGAGGCCGAAGGGATCGCGCCCGGGGCCGAGCGGGTCATGCGGGCGCGGCTCGGCGCCGGCACGTACGCGTTCGTGTGCTTCGGCGAGGACGCCGACCCCGTCACCGGCCCGGCCGTCCGCATCCCCGTCCGCATCCCCGGCCGCACGGCCGGCCCCGACGCCGGCCCCGCCGCCGTGCCCCTCTCCGCGCACGACCTCGTCCCGGCCGCCCTGGACTACCAGCAGTGGGTGACCGCCCGCCTCGACCGCCTCGTGCCGGCGGCCGACGCCCTGCGCGCGGCCGTCCGCGCCGGCGACGTCCCCGCCGCCCGCGCCCGCTGGCTCACCGCCCACCTCGCCTACGCCCGCCTCGGCGCCGCCTACGACGCCTTCGGCGAGGCGGGCGAGGCCGTCGACCGCACCACGGCCGGGCTGCCCCGCGGCCTGCGCGACCCCGGTTTCACCGGCTTCCACCGCGTCGAGCACGGCCTCTGGCACCACGAGCGCCCCGCCGGCCTGCTCCCCGCCGCCGACCGCCTCGCCCACGACGTGCGCGCCCTGCGGACCGCCTGGGCCGCCACCCGGATGGACCCCGCCGATCTCGGCCGCCGCGCCCACGAGATCCTGGAGGACACCCTGCGGGCCGAACTGACCGGCCGCACCGACTACGGCAGCGGCTCCGCCCTGGCCACCGCCCGCGCGCACCTCGACGCCACCCGCGCCGTCCTGGACCGCCTCCGCCCCTTCCTGCGCACCCGCTACCCGGGCCTGCCGGAACTCGACCACCGCCTCGCCCGCCTCGCCCGCACCCTCGACGCCCACGCCCGGACTCACCACGGCGGGTGGACACCCCTGTCCCGCCTGACCCGTACGCAGCGGGCCCGTATCAACGCAGCCGTCGGCGACCTCACCGAGCGCCTCGCCTCCGTCGCCGCGCTCTGCGACGTACGGAGGACGCCGTGAGGCCCGTCCCCCGCCGCGGCCTCCTCCGCGGCGCGCTGGCGGCGGGCGCCACGGCCACGCTCGCCGCCCCCGCACCCGCTCCGGCGCCGCGGAGG
>NZ_JBPQTW010000412.1:0-2194 GCF_051386535.1 Streptomyces sp. URMC 127 | reverse complement strand
CGAGGGGGTCGAGGTCCCACTGCAGCGGGACGTCCTGGATGCTCATGGGCTCCCCGGGAGCGGTGAGGGGTGGTGGATGTGAGGGGTCGATGCGAGGGGTGATGCGAGAGGCGGACGGGTACGGCTCAGGCGCCGTAGGGCCGGCGGGCGCGGGCGCGGTGGAGGGCGTCGGCCCACCACTCCAGCTGGTCCAGGAGGACCTTGGCGGCGCCCGCCGGGCCCACGGGGTCCTTGGGCGCGCCGTGCTCGTCGAACTGCTCCCAGGCGGTGTGGAAGCTGACGGCGTCGCGGACGGTGACCGCGTGCAGCTCGGCCATGACCGGCCGCAGGGCCTCGGCGGCGCGCAGGCCGCCGGAGAGGCCGCCGTAGGAGACGAAGCCGACGGGCTTGGCCTGCCACTGGGTGTAGTGCCAGTCGATGAGGGACTTCAGGGCGGCCGGGTAACTGTGGTTGTACTCGGGGGTGACGATGACGAAGGCGTCGGCCTGCGCCAGGCGCGGGGTGAGGCCGGCGAGGACCTCGGCGGTGCGCGGCGAGGGCTTCGAGGTGAGCACCACCGGCAGCTCGTGGTCGGCCAGGTCGATGACGTCGACGTCGAAGCCGGCGTGGCCGCGGGCCTCGGCGGCGAACCAGTCCGCCACCGTCGGGCCGAAGCGTCCCTCACGGACGCTGCCCACGATGACGGCGAGGCGCAGGGGCGTGCTGGGCATGTGGAGGCCTTTCGGGAGGTGCGTCAAGGGGTCAGGGCGCCGGGTTGCGGCGGCGGGGCAGCACTCCGGTGAGCGCGGTCAGCACGCCCGCGGCGCCGGCGGCGGTGACCAGCCACACGGCGGGCCGGGAGGCGGCGAGGAGCTCGGTGCGGGGCGCGCCGGGCGGCGCCTGGCCGGTGGTGAGCAGGGCGGCGACGGCGGCGAGCATGACGGCGGCGCCGATCTGCACCGCGGTCTGGTAGACGCCGCCGGCCTCGCCGCGCGTCTCCGCGGGGAAGCCGGAGACGGCCTGCATGTTCAGCGCGGCGAAGGACAGGACGAAGCCCGCCCCGACGAGCAGCATGGTGGGCAGCATCGTCACCGCGTAGCCGCTGTTGACGGGCAGCCGCAGGTAGAGGACGTAGCCGAGCAGGGGCGGCACGGAGCCCAGCGCGATGAGCCGGTGGGCTCCGTAGCGGCTGACCATGCGCCCGGAGACCAGGGCGGTCACGGCCAGCGGCGCGCTGGCGGGGACGATGGCCAGCCCGGTCTGCAGGGGGCTCCAGTCGAGCACCGCCTGCGTCTGGTAGCTGACGACGAGCAGCAGGCCGAGGTAGGAGCCGTTGAGGGTGGCGGCGCCGAGCGCGGAGCGGAGCATCCCGGGTTCGGCGAGCAGCTCCAGGCGCAGCAGCGGCCGCGGGGTCCGGCGCTCGTGCCGGACGAAGAAGACCAGCAGGGCGGCGGCCGCGGCGAAGGCGCACAGGGCGTACGGGTCGGCCGGGCCGTGGTGGGGCAGCCGGCCGAGCGCGGCGACGAACAGCAGCAGGGCGCCGGCGAAGGCGGCCGCGCCGGCCGCGTCGTAGCGCCTCGGCCCGGCCGGCCGCGCCTCGTCGGCGGGGACGAGCTTCAGGCACAGGGCGAACAGGACGAGGACGACGGGGGCGGGGAAGGCGAAGGTCCACCGCCAGCTGACGGCGGTGAGGACACCGGACAGCAGCAGTCCGGCGGTGAAGCCGCTGGCGCCGAAGAGGGTGTAGACGGAGACGGCCCGGTCGCGCTCGGGGCCCTCCTTCATGACGGTGCACAGGATGGACAGGCCCGTGGGGGCGGTCAGGGCGGCGCAGAAGCCCTTGACGAACCGGGTGGCGATCAGGAGCGCGGGGTCGGTGCTGAGGGCGGCGGCCAGGGAGGCCGCGGCGAAGACGAGCAGGGCGAGCAGGTACATGCGGCGGCGCCCGGCCAGGGCGACGACGCGGGCACCGAAGAGCATCAGGGCGCCGAAGCCGAGGGCGAAGCCGGTCATGACCCAGTGGGCGGTGGTCGGGGCGAGGCCGAGGTCCGCCCCCACGGAGGGCAGGGCGACGACGGCGACGGAGACCTCCAGCGCGTCGATGAGCATGTTGCCGGCCAGGACGAGCAGCAGGCCCCACTGACGGGGGCTCAGCCGGCCGGCCGTCGCGGAGGCGGGCTGCGGGGAGGCCGGGGAGTGGGGTGAGAGGGAGGTC
>NZ_JBPQTW010000411.1:0-2194 GCF_051386535.1 Streptomyces sp. URMC 127 | reverse complement strand
GCGCGGGCACGATCGTGGGCCGCGCGGAACCGGTGGGTCCGCGCGGCGCTCGCGGGCGGGGTTAGCGCAGGGCCGGCGCAGGGGCGCGGGGCCGGCGCAGGGGCGCGGGGCCGGCGCAGGGCTAGCGCAGCGTGTTGAGCGAGGCCGCCGCGGCCGCCGGCTTGTCCTTCACCGGCTTGGGGAGCGCACCGCAGAACTCGCCCTCGAACATGTTCTCAAAGGGCGGGCTCTCGTTGAGCCAGTCGCCGTTGATGTTGAAGGTGAGCATGTGCTTGCCGTCGCGCGTGCCCGCGGCACCCGTGAGCGAGCCCCAGACCACGCCGTCGTGGCCGTACACCTGCACGCCGCAGGTCAGCTTGCGGGAGATGATGCCGAGGCCGTAGGTGTAGTGCTCGCCCGTCTCCACGGTGGTCAGCATCGCGTCGAGCTGCTTGCGCGGCAGCAGCTTGCCCTGGAGGAGGGCGCTGAAGAAGCGGTTGAGGTCGCCGCTGGTGCTGACCACCTCGCCCGTCGCACCGGACCAGGACGGGCGGTACTCCGTGGCGTCGTAGATCTCCGGGCCGGGGTCCGGCACGTAGAGCTTGGAGTAGCCGACGGGGTGCGGCGCGGGCAGCTTCGGGTCCGTGCCGGGGAAGGTCGTCTCCTTCAGGCCCAGCGGCTTGACGATGCGCCGCTCGACCTCGCGGGCGTACGGGTTCCCCGTCACCTTCTCGATGATCATGCCGCCGAGGACGAAGTTCGTGTTCGAGTACCGCCAGCCCTTGCCGGGCTCGAAGTCCGGGCCGTACTTGATGCCCATGGCGACGATCTGCTCGGGCGTCTTGATGTCGTAGCGGTGCTGGAAGAAGCCCTGCCCGTTCATCTGCTCGTTCCACTCGGGCGTGTACACCATGTCGTGCACGCCGCTGGTGTGGTTGAGGAGCTGACGGACCGTGATCCTGTCGGCGTCGTAGCCGTTGCCCTTCACCACGCCGGGGAGCCACTTCTCGACGGAGTCGTCGAGGCTCAGCTTCCCCTCCGCCTCCAGTTGCAGCAGGACCGTCGCGACGAAGGTCTTCGTGATGCTGCCCGCACGGAAGTGGTCGGCGGCGGTGCGCTTGCGCTTCGTGGCGGTGTCCGCGTAGCCGGCGGAGCCGGACCAGACGCCCTTGGGTGTGAGCGTTCCTGCGGCTACGCCGGGCATGCCGGCTGCGACCAGGCCGTTCAGGGCGGTCTGGGTGGCGGTGTGGCTCTCGGGGCCGGGCGGTGTCGCTGCGGTGGCCGGGCCGGTCGCGGTGACGGCGATGGCCGTTGCGGCGGCGAGGGTTACGAGTGCGGCTCTTACGGTCTTTGACGTGCGCTTCGGCATGCGCTTCCCCCCTGGAACGATCATGTACAGGTAAGCATAGGCTAACCTCAGTTGGCGCAGCGTCCCTGGTGATCCCGGTCGCGGTCCGCCGAGTACAGGTAGCTGTCCGGGAACTGCTCCGCCGCCAGCGTCCGGCCCACGACGATGACCGCCGTGCGGACCACTCCGGCCGCCTTCACCTTCTCCGCGATGTCGGCCAGCGTGCCGCGCAGCACCAGTTCGTCCGGGCGGCTCGCCATCGCGACGACGGCGGCCGGGCAGTCGGCGCCGTAGTGCGGGAGGAGTTCGGCGACGACCTCGCCGGCGTAGCGGGCGGCCAGGTGCAGGACGAGCAGGGCGCCGCTGCGGCCGAGGGTGGCGAGGTCCTCGCCGGGGGGCATGGGGGTGGCCTGGCGGGCGATCCGGGTGAGGATCACCGTCTGACCGACCGTCGGCACGGTCAGCTCGCGGCCGAGGGCGGCGGCGGCCGCGGCGAAGGCGGGGACGCCGGGCACGATCTCGTACGGGATGCCGACCGCGTCCAGGCGGCGCATCTGTTCGGCGACCGCGCTGAAGACGGAGGGGTCGCCGGAGTGCAGGCGGGCCACGTCCTGGCCCGCGGCGTGGGCCCGGGTCAGCTCGTCGGTGATCTGGTCGAGGGTCAGGCCGGCGGTGTCGACGAGGCGGGCGTCCGGGGGGCACTCGGCGAGGAGTTCGCGCGGGACGAGGCTTCCCGCGTAGAGGCAGACGCCGCAGCGGGCGAGGGTGCGGGCGCCGCGGACGGTGATGAGGTCGGCGGCGCCGGGGCCGGCGCCGATGAAGTAGACGGTCATGAGCGAGGTCTCCTGTCGGTGGTGGGTCGGGGCC
>NZ_JBPQTW010000410.1:0-2216 GCF_051386535.1 Streptomyces sp. URMC 127 | reverse complement strand
GCCAACCGGCCGGCCCGCTCCTCCACCTCCCGATACGACCACTCCCGCTCACCCGCCACCACAGCCACCGCATCCGGCACCTCGGCCACCCGAGCCCCAAACACTCCAGGAACCGAGACCCCCAGCACCGACAGATCCCCACCACGACTCAGGCTTACGGCCTGCTCGCGTTCGACCTGTGTGAGAAGGTCCGCTTGGCCGATGCGGAGGTCGGGCTCAGCGGCGAGTGCGCCGAGGTACCGGGACCAGCGTGCCATCAGGGCGTCGACAGTGCCGCCGTCGAAGAGGTCAGTGGAGTACTCGACCCAGCCGTGCACCCCTGCCGGCACACCGGCGGAGTCGTACTGCTCGGACAAGTTGATCGACAGATCCACCCTGGACACACCGGTTCCCGCGTTCTCCAGGGAAGCCCGCACGCCGGGGAGGGTGAATTCCGCGACGGGTGCGTTCTGGAGGGCGAGCATCACCTGGAAGAGCGGGTGGTGGGATGTCGAGCGCTGCGGGTTGAGCACCTCCACCAGATACTCGAACGGCACATCCTGATGCGCATACGCCGCCAGGCTCGCCTCCCGCACCCGACCGACCAGATCCGTGAACGTCGGGTCGCCGGACGTGTCCGTGCGCAGCACAAGCGTGTTGACGAAGAACCCGACGAGATCGTCCAGCGCCTCATCCGTCCGCCCCGCGATCGGCGAACCCAACGCAATGTCCGTCCCCGCACCCAACCGCGTGAACAGCCCGGCCAACGCCGCCTGCAACACCATGAACACCGTCGCACCGGACCGCCGAGCCACGCGTGTCACTTGCTCGTGCAGGTCCGCGTCCAGGGAGAACCAGGTCGAGGCACCCCGGTAGGACATAGTCGCGGGGCGGGGGCGGTCGGTGGGCAGGGCCAGCTGTTCGGGCAGGCCGGCCAGCTGCTCCTTCCAGTAGGCCAGCTGGCTGCTGAACATACTGTCCGCGTCCGCCTGGTCCCCCAGCAGATCGCGCTGCCACAGCGTGTAGTCCGCGTACTGCACGGGCAGCGGCGACCACAACGGTTCCCGACCCGAGCACCGCGCCCCGTACGCCGCGACCAGGTCGCTCGCCAGCGGCCCCATCGACCAGCCGTCGCCTGCGATGTGGTGCATCAACACCAGCAGCACACATTCGTTGGGACCGGTGACGAAGAGCGTGGCGCGGATCGGGAGCTCGGAGGACAGCTCGAAGCCGTAGCGGGAAGCCTCGCTCAGCATCTCCTCAAGTGCGGACTCGGCGACCTCGCGCACGCTCCAGGGGAGTTCGACCTGTTCCGGCTCAAGGATCAGCTGGCGGGGTTCGCCGTCGGTCTCGGGGAAGACCGTCCGCAGCGACTCGTGCCGCGCCACCACATCCCCCAGCGCCGCCCGCAAAGCCTCCCGCTCGACCGCACCGGACAACCGCAACGCCAGCGGCATGTTGTACGTCGCCGACGGACCCTCCAGCTTGTGCAGGAACCACAAACGCCGCTGAGCGAACGACAACGGCAGGACATCCGGCCGCGCCACAGGGACCAGGGCCGAACGCGCGGAACCCGCCGCAGCCAGCCACCCTGCCAGCCCCGCCGGCGTGGGCTGCTCGAACAACGCCCGGATCGGCAACTCCACACCCAGCACGCCCCGCACCCGGCTGGCGAGACGCGTCGCCAGCAGAGAGTGGCCGCCGAGATCGAAGAAGCTGTCGTCCACGCCGACCCGCGGCAATCCCAGAACCTCGGCGAACAGCCAGCACAGCGTTTCTTCCTGCGGTGAACGCGGCGCCCTCCCCGCACTCGTCACCGCGTAATCCGGCACGGGCAGCGCACGCCGGTCGAGCTTCCCGGTGGTGGTCAGCGGCACCGACCCGATGGCGACGACCGCCGACGGCACCATGTAGTCCGGCAGCGATTGGCGGGTGAATTCCCGGAGAACCACGGGAAGTTCTTCGGCGCGTCGTGCGTGCAGGGGATTGTTGGTCAGTGCCCGTTCGTCACTCGCCGGCGTATAGACGCCCGAGAGCGCTCGGCCGTCAGCGAGCTCTGCAGGAACCAGTACCGCGTCGAAGCACTCCACGGAATGCGCCGACCACGTCAGCGCAACCTCAACCCCATGCCGGGCAGCCCATGTCCGTACCTCCTCCGGATCCACTCCCCCATCCCGGCCGGCCTCCGTCGCCAACCGCAGATTCGGAATCCCCGACACCCGCACCGGGCCCCCACC
>NZ_JBPQTW010000409.1:0-2242 GCF_051386535.1 Streptomyces sp. URMC 127 | reverse complement strand
CAGCCACGACCGGTACTTCGTCGAGCGCACCACCGACAAGGTGTACGCCCTGCTCGGCGACCGGGGCGGAGGCGGGCTGCGCGGGTACGGCCTGGGTCGGCGGGTGCGCGGGGCCCGGCGCGGGCTGCTGCGGCGGGTAGCCGTACGAGGGGCTGGGTGCCCCGAAGCCCTGCGGCGGCTGGTTGGGCGGCTGGGGCGGGGGCGGTGTTGACATCAGCTTTCCTCGTTGCGGCGGGGCTGGCGGATGTTCTTTTTATCACCCGGTTCTGACGGGACACGGGTTGAGACCGGGCCGTGACGAGACTGTTGCCACGGCAGGACACCCGTGTCCCGTCCGCAACGGCTACGCGTCTTCGGCCAGTTCGAGCCAGCGCAGTTCCAGTTCGTCGCGCTCGCCCGCGAGCTCGCGCAGTTCCGCGTCGAGCTTGGCGACGGCCTCGAAGTCGGTGGCCTGTTCGGCGATCTGCGCGTGCAGCTTCGCCTCCTGCTCGCTGATGCGGTCCAGGCGGCGCTCGATCTTCTGCAGTTCCTTCTTCGCCGCGCGCGCGTCCGCGGCGGACTTCTGCGCCGGCGCGCCCGGCGCCGGGGCCGCGGCCGGAGCGGCGGCGGGCGCGGCGGCCTCGATCACGCGCTGCCGCCGCTCCAGGTACTCGTCCAGGCCGCGCGGCAGCATCCGCAGCGCCCGGTCGCCGAGCAGGGCGTACACCTTGTCGGTGGTGCGCTCGACGAAGTACCGGTCGTGGCTGATGACGATCATCGAGCCGGGCCAGCCGTCGAGGAGGTCCTCCAGCTGGGTCAGGGTCTCGATGTCGAGGTCGTTCGTCGGCTCGTCGAGGAAGAGGACGTTGGGCTCGTCCATCAGCAGGCGCAGGATCTGCAGGCGGCGGCGCTCACCGCCGGAGAGGTCGCCGACCGGCGTCCACTGCTTCTCCTTGGTGAAGCCGAACTTCTCGCACAGCTGGCCCGCGGTCATCTCCCGGCCCTTGCCGAGGTCCACGCGGTCGCGGACCTGCTGCACGGCCTCCAGCACCCGCTTGGCGGGGTCGAGTTCGCCGACCTCCTGCGAGAGGTAGGCCAGTTTGACGGTCTTGCCGACGACGACCTTGCCGGCCGCGGGCTGCTTCTCGCCCTCGGTGGCCGCCGCCTCGGCGAGCGCCCGCAGGAGCGAGGTCTTGCCCGCGCCGTTGACGCCGACGAGGCCGATGCGGTCGCCCGGGCCGAGCTGCCACGTCAGGTGCTTGATGAGTTCCTTGGGGCCGGCCTGGATGGTGACGTTCTCCAGGTCGAAGACCGTCCTGCCGAGGCGGGAGCTGGCGAACTTCATCAGCTCGGCGCTGTCGCGCGGCGGCGGCACGTCCGCGATCAGCTCGTTCGCGGCCTCGATGCGGAAGCGCGGCTTGCTGGTGCGGGCGGGGGCGCCGCGGCGCAGCCAGGCGAGCTCCTTGCGCATCAGGTTCTGCCGCTTGGCCTCCTCGGTCGCGGCGATGCGCTCGCGCTCGGCGCGCGCGAAGACGTAGTCGCTGTAGCCGCCCTCGTACTCGTGGACGACGCCGCGCTGCACGTCCCACATGCGCGTGCACACCTGGTCCAGGAACCAGCGGTCGTGCGTGACGCAGACCAGCGCCGAGCGGCGCTGCTGCAGGTGGCGGGCGAGCCAGGAGATGCCCTCGACGTCGAGGTGGTTGGTGGGCTCGTCGAGGACGATGAGGTCCTGGTCGGCGATGAGCAGCTTGGCGAGGGCGATGCGGCGGCGCTCGCCGCCGGACAGCGGGCCGATCACGGTGTCCAGGCCGTCGGCGAAGCCGGGCAGGTCCAGGCCGCCGAAGAGGCCCGTGAGCACGTCGCGGATCTTCGCGCTGCCGGCCCACTCGTGGTCGGCGAGGTCGCCGATCACCTCGTGGCGGATGGTGGCGGCGGGGTCGAGCGAGTCGTGCTGCGTGAGCACGCCGAGGTGCAGGCCGCCGGAGTGGGTGACGCGGCCCTTGTCGGCTTCCTCCAGCTTGGCGAGGATCCGGATGAGTGTGGTCTTGCCGTCGCCGTTGCGGCCGACCACACCGATCCGGTCGCCCTCGTTCACGCCGAGGGAGATGCCGTCGAGCAGTGCACGGGTGCCGTACACCTTGTCGACGGCTTCCAGATTGACGAGGTTGGCTGCCATGCCGCTCCTTGCGTGGGGTTCCTGGCTTCCAGGATCCCATGCCCGCCGGCAGCCACGGCGGGGGCGGCCCTGCCGGGCGGGGGC
>NZ_JBPQTW010000408.1:0-2276 GCF_051386535.1 Streptomyces sp. URMC 127 | reverse complement strand
GACGCCGTCGCCGAGGGCCTCCTGAAGCTGATCAACGACGAGGAGCTGCGCCGCAAGGCCGCCGAAGCCGCCGGGGCCTCGGGCAGGAGCTCCGGGCGGACCTCGCGCACGATCTGCTCGAACCGTTCGGCGATCTGCGCGGGGGCGTAGCGGCGGGCGGAGGCGCGGGCGGCGCGGCCCATGGAGCGGCGCAGCTCCTCGTCGTTGATCAGCTTCAGGAGGCCCTCGGCGACGGCGTCGGGGTCCCCGGGGCGGACGAGCAGGCCGTCCACGCCGTCCTCGATGATCTCGCGCGGCCCCTGGGGGCAGTCGGTGGCGACGACCGGCACGCCGCAGTGCATCGCCTCGACGATGGTCATGCCGAAGGACTCGAAGTCGGAGGTCACGGCGGCGATGGAGCCCTTGGCCCACTCGGTCTCGATGGGCGAGTGCGGGCCCATGAGCGCGATGTTCTCGTTCAGGCCCAGCGTATCGATGCGCTCGCGCAGGGCGGTCCTCTCCGGGCCGCGGCCGTAGATGCGCAGACGCCAGTCGGGGCGCTCGGCGACGACCTTGGCGAAGGCCTCGACCAGCAGGTCGTAGCGCTTGACGGGGATGAGGCGGCCGGCGGCCACGACGAGCTTGGCGGTGCCCTCGGAGGGCTCCACGCCGGCGGCGGAGACGCCGTTGGGCAGGGCCGCGATGTGCGTGCCCGCCTCCGGCAGCATCGCGCGGTGGGTGGCGGCGTCGGCCTCGGAGACGGTGGTGTGGGCGTCCAGGAGCGGGATCGCGGCGTCCTGGGCGGCGCGGACCTCCGGGTGGTGGCCGCCGTAGATCAGGTGTTCCTGGCCGATGCGCAGGTACGTGCGCTCGGTGGCGAGGCGGGTGAGGTGGACGAGGAGGCCGGGGCGGGTGGCGACGACGACGTCGGCGTCCGTGGCCTCCAGGTACTGGGCGACGCGGAGGTCGGCGAGGCGGGTGAAGGCCTTCACGTCGCGCTCGCGGGCCGGCAGGAGCGCGCTGGGCTGGTGCTGCAGCTCGTTGTCCGCGTCCGAGCCCGGGGCGTCCTTGCGGATGTCGATCAGCGACGTGAGGCGGACGCGGCGGCTCACGGGGAGCTTCGGGGTGTCCGCGCTGCGGTAGACGGAGACGAGCTCGACGTCGTGGCGGGCGGCGAGGGCGCTCGCCAGGTTGCCGGTCGCGCGGATGGTGCCGCCGATGCCGTAGGCGTTGTGGATCAGGAACGCGATCTTCATGGGGCTGCGGGCGGGCCTCCCTCCGGTGCCGGGGCGTCCGTTTGTTCGGGCGAGCGAACTGTAGGGGCAGGCGTTCCGTCCCTGTCAAGCGGTCCTGCCGAGCGGTCCTGCCAAGCGGTTCGTCGAACGGAAGTCCAGAGGGTAACCGTGTGGCCGGGCGTGGCGCGGGCCCGGACCCCGCGGGCGCTGGGAGGCTGGCCCTGTGAAGGCGATGGTGGCGGTCTCCGCGGTCGTGGCCCTCGGGCTGACGGCCGGATGCGGCGGCAGTGGCGGTGGCGACGGCGAGAACGGCGGCAGCGGTGGCGGCGGGAGCCGCGGCGGCTCCCGCGGCGAGGCCAAGGGCACGCGCACCGCCGTGCGGATACTGAGCCCCGCGCAGCTGCGGCACGTCGAGCTCGGGGCCCGCGAGGTCCCCGGCTTCCAGATCGAACGCGCCGGCAGCGGCGCGGCGGGCGGCGGCCGCCCCCGTACGGACGCCGCCGCCTGCCGGCCGCTCGTCGACGCCCTCGGCTCCGAGCCGCGGCCCGCGCCCGCCGCGTCCGTCGTCAACACCTTCGCCAAGGCCGGAGAGGACCTCGGCTTCCAGGGCCTCATGGGCATGATCCGCGTCTCCGCCTACCGCGGCGACGGCGCGGCCGCGACGCTGCGCGGGCTGCGGTCCGCGGCGGGGCGCTGCGCGGACGGCTTCGGCATGCTCACGGGCGAGGGCGAGCCGCAGGAGTTCCGGGCCGTGCGGACGCTCGCCGCGCCGCGGCTGGGGGACGACGCCGTCGCCTACCGCCTGGAGAACGCGGCGGAGCGGGCGCCGAGCCTGATCACGGTCGTGCGGTCCGGGGCGACGCTCGCGATGTTCTTCGCGACGAGCCTCGCGGACCCCGAGGAGGTCGAGATCCCGCCGGCCCTGGTGACCGCGCAGGTCCGGAAGATCGAAAGAGCGGAACGAGCGGCCCCGACGGCGCCGCCGGGCGGGCGCAGTAGGCGTGGAAGTCCTCGGGGGAGACCGCGGGGCGGCCGGGGTCGCCGCCGACTTCCGTGGCGGAC
>NZ_JBPQTW010000407.1:0-2291 GCF_051386535.1 Streptomyces sp. URMC 127 | reverse complement strand
GACCCGGGGGTCAAGGGGGAGAAGGGCGATCCGGGAGCGGTGGGTCCTGCCGGACCGCCCGGACGACCGGGAGCGGTGGGGCCTGCCGGCCCTCCCGGGCGACCGGGTGCGGTAGGCCCGACGGGCTCTGCGGGTCCTGTCGGGCCGCCCGGCCCTGTCGGCGCCAAGGGCGAAAAGGGGGATCCGGGCGCGGTGGGCCCTGCGGGCCGGCCTGGCCCTACAGGGGCGGTGGGCCCTGCCGGAGCCAAGGGGGACAAGGGCGACCCGGGTGCGGTGGGTCCTGCGGGGCCTCCCGGGCGACCGGGAGCGGTGGGCCCCACGGGCTCTGCGGGTCCTGTCGGGCCGCCCGGCCCTGCCGGTGGCAAGGGCGAAAAGGGTGACCCGGGCGCGGTGGGGCCGGCAGGGCCTCCTGGGCGTCCCGGGGTGGTGGGTCCTGCGGGAGCTGTGGGCCCTGCCGGAGCCAAAGGGGATAAGGGTGACCCGGGTGCGGTAGGTCCCGTTGGTCCGCCCGGGCGTCCCGGGGCTGTGGGTCCTGCCGGCACCAAGGGGGAGAAGGGTGACCCGGGTGCGGCTGGTCCTGCGGGGCCGCCCGGGCGCCCGGGAGCGGTGGGGCCTGCGGGGGCTGTCGGGCCTGCCGGAGCTAAGGGGGAGAAGGGTGACCCTGGCGCCATTGGTCCCGCCGGTCCTACCGGTGCAGTCGGGCCCACCGGGCCGCCCGGACCTGCCGGGGCCAAGGGGGACAAGGGCGAGCCCGGCCCCATCGGCGCCGTGGGGCCAGTTGGCCCTCCCGGGCCTGCTGGGGTCAAGGGCGACAAAGGAGATCCGGGTATTGCCGGTCCCGCCGGGGCAAAGGGGGATGGCGGTGCCATCGGCCCTCCCGGGCCTGCGGGCCTCAAGGGAGACAAGGGTGATCCCGGTGTTGCCGGTCCCGCCGGTCCTCCTGGTCCTGCTGGGCTGAAGGGTGATGGCGGTGCGGTTGGTCCTGCGGGACCTCCCGGGCCTGCGGGGCTCAAGGGGGACAAGGGCGATCCCGGTGCTGCCGGTCCCGCTGGTCCTCCTGGTCCCGCCGGGCTGAAGGGTGATGGCGGTGCCATCGGGCCCGCAGGGCCTCCTGGGCCTGCTGGGCTCAAGGGAGACAAGGGGGACCCCGGTCCCGCCGGTCGTCCCGGTCCCGCTGGTCCTCCTGGTCCCGCCGGGCTGAAGGGTGATGGCGGTGCCATCGGGCCTGCAGGGCCTCCTGGGCCTGCTGGGCTCAAGGGAGACAAAGGTGATCCCGGCCCCGTCGGGCCCAGCGGGCCCCGCGGCGAGCAAGGGAAACCAGGAGTCGCCGGCCCTGCCGGGCCGCCCGGTGCCGTCGGTCCGCAAGGGCAGCGAGGCGAGGCAGGTGCCACCGGACCCCTCGGGCCCGTCGGGCCTGCCGGACCCGTCGGGCCCGCAGGGCCCACCGGCCCCGCCGGATCCCCTGGACCATCCGGGCCCAAGGGCGACCGCGGGGACCCCGGTAGCACCGGCCCCGCCGGTCCTCCCGGCATCGCAGGACCGGCAGGGCCCTCCGGCCCGAGTGGTCCCCCCGGGCCCAAGGGCCCCGCAGGTCCTTCCGGCCCCGCAGGTCCTTCCGGCCCCGCAGGCCCTGCCGGCGCCGCCGGTCCCCCCGGTCCGATCGGGCCGATCGGACCGCAGGGGATCAAGGGGGACACCGGTGCGCCGGGCCCGGCCGGACCCCTCGGTCCCGTCGGACCCGCAGGACCCACCGGTCCGACCGGCCCTGCAGGTCCCACCGGCCCGGCAGGACCCTCCGGCGCCGTAGGTCCCGCCGGGCCCAGAGGAGAGGCCGGGCCCGCCGGGCCTCCCGGACCCGCGGGTCCGCAAGGGATCCCCGGCACCGTAGGCCTCCCCCTGACCGTCGTGCAGGATCACTCCGTGCCGGCCCACTCACGTGACCAGCAACTGCGCAGTCCCGTATGCCCCGCCGGCACCCAGATCATCGGCGGCGGATACCTCCAGCCCGGCAGCCGGACCGGCGCCCTGGAGAAACTCGACGCGTACCCCAGCGTCATCGAGAACGTCTTCCTGGTGGCTGTGAACAACACGAGCCCCGACTGCGTCGACCTGCGCGTCTTCGCGGTCTGTCAGCCCGTGCCGGCCCCACAGGGCTGACGGGCAGTCCGGCGCCGGTGGCCCGCCCCACCCCACGGTGGGCCACCGGGCCGCGCCGGAGCCGCTGACCGGGACCGGAACCGGCCTCGGCGGCCGGGGCGCCGCCCGCCCCGTCCGGCTAGCCCCGCCCCTCC
>NZ_JBPQTW010000406.1:0-2305 GCF_051386535.1 Streptomyces sp. URMC 127 | reverse complement strand
CCCGGGCCCCGCAGGGCCCCCGCCCCCCGGTCACGTCGGGGGTGCCGCGCCGTTCCGCAGCCCCGTGCCTGCGGTGCCGGTGCCGCGCCCCTTCCGTGGGCACCACTCTTCCGCGCGGCGGGCCGCGGCCCATCCGTGCGCCTACTCATCTCTCCGGCTGAGTACGGATACTCAGCTCCCGGCGTTCAGCCGCCGGGCCGCGGTGCCGTCGGCGCCGGATAAAGTCGTGCCCATGGCACGGATTGCGGTGATCGGCGCCGGGATGGGCGCGATGACGGCCGCTGCCCGGCTGGCCGTCGCGGGCCACCGGGTGACGGTGTACGAGCGCGCGGCGACGCACGGCGGAGGCGTCGGACGGATGACGCGGGACGGCTTCGCCTTCGACACGGGGCCGGGGCTGCTGCACCTGCCGGCCGTCTACCGCGACCTGTTCGTGAAGACGGGCAAGGAGTCGCTGGAGCAGAGCCTGGAGCTGGTCCAGGTCGACCCGGCGAGCGCGCACGTCTTCGCCGACGGCACCTCCGTGGCCCTGCCCAACGCCTCCCGGGCCGGTGTGGTCCGGGCGCTGGACGAGGCCGTGGGGTCCGGCGCGGGCGAGCGCTGGAGCGAGCTGGTGAACCGGGCGCGCGCGGTGTGGGACGCCACGCGCCGGCCCCTGCTGGAGGAGCCGCTGCTCGCCGACCCCGAGTACCTGGAGGCCCTGGGCCACGACCCGTACCCGGGGCTGCGCAAGCGCGGCCTGTTCCGGCGGAGCACCCCGCCCGTGCTGGCCGCCGTCGCCGAGCGGGAGCTGAAGGACCCCCGGCTGGCGGCGCTGCTGGAGAGCCACGCCCTGGCGTACGGGCTGGACCCGCGCACCGCGCCCGCGAGCGCGACGGTCCTGCCGTACATGGAGCAGACCTTCGGCAGCTGGTACGTGCGCGGCGGGATGCGCGGCCTGGCGGACGCCGTCCACGAGCGGTGCCGCAAGCGCCGCGTGGAGTTCGTCTTCGGCGCCGACGTCGTGGCCGTGACCGAGAAGGACGGCCGTGCGGCCGGCGTGGAGCTGGCGGACGGCCGGGTGGACGAGGCGGACATGGTGGTCGCCGGCGTCTCGCCCGGCGTGCTGCGGCGGATCGCTCCGGCGGCCTGCGGGCCCGCCGTGCGGCCCGGGCCGCCGGTGCCGCCCGGCCGGTTCACGGTCTTCCTCGCGCTGCGCGGGGCGCGGGCCGCGGGCGCCGCCCACCGCACGGTGGTGCACGCCCCCGACCGGGCCGCCGAGTTGGCGGGCGTCTTCGGGGAGGGCGCGCGCGGCCCGGCCGCGCTGGACTACCGGCCGACGGTGACCGTGCTGCGCCCGGACGACCCGGACGTCCGCCCCGACGAGGGCCACGAGGCCGTCACGCTGACGGCCACGGTCGCCCCGCACGGCCGGGTCGACTGGGACGGCGAGGCGACGGCCGCCGGCTTCGCGGAGCGGATGCTGGACGCCGCCGAGGGCCTGCTGCCGGGCCTGCGGGACCGGCTGCTGTGGCACGAGGTCCGCACGCCCGCCGACACCGAGCGCGCGACGGGCGCCGAGGGCGGGGGCGTTCCGGCGCCGGTGCTGGCCGGCGGCGGGGGCGCTTACCTCCGCACGGCCAACGCGACGCCGCTGCCGGGCCTGTACCTGGCGGGCGGCTTCGCCCACCCCGGCGGGGGACTCGCCCACGCCGGGATGTCCGGGACGATGGCCGCCGGCCTGATCGTCTCCGGGGCGGACTGGCGCGGCTCGCAGTAGCGCGGCGGCCCGGGGCGGGCCCCGGGCCGCGGCTCAGTAGCGGTGCTGCTCGTTGTACTGCTGCTCGCCGTACCCCTGGGCCGGAGGCTGCTGGGGGTAGGCGTGCGGGTAGCCCTGCGGGGCGGGCGGCAGGTCGGTGTCGCGCTGCTGCGGCACCCACACCCCGCCGGGCGGGGTGTCCATGTCGTACGGCTGGGCCGGGGCGTAGGCGCCGGCGGGCCGGCCGCCCATGTCGTACGGCTGGGCCGCGGTCTGCTGCGGATACTGCCCGTAGGAGCCGTACGGGTCGTACTCCTGCTGCCGGTTGCCGATGTAGGGGTCGGAGTAGGCGGCGTACTGGCCCTGCCCGTAGTCGAATTGGCCCGGGGCCGCGGGGGCGGCCTGCGGCTGGGTGCCGTACTGGTCGCCGTACGGGGCGTAGCCGCCGTCCTGCGCGGGGGCGGTGGCGTAGCCGGTGTCGCCGTAGCCTCCGTAGCCCGCGCCGGGGTCGCCGGCCGGTGAGGCCAGGGGCGGCTGTGCGGCGGCGGGCGCGCCGGGGTCGTCCGC
>NZ_JBPQTW010000405.1:0-2398 GCF_051386535.1 Streptomyces sp. URMC 127 | reverse complement strand
GCCCGCCCCTCCGGCCGCGGAGGGGCGGGCAGCCGTCCGTCGTCCGGAGCCCGCCCGGTCCTCTTTCAGGTGAAGGGCCGGGGCGGGCCGGTCCGGGAGCTCCCGGCAGCGGGAAGGGGACAGCCGTCGACGCATCACGAGGGAGAACCGTCGACGCGGACGAGGGAGAGCCCATGCCGACCGACGACGTCGCGCGATTCCTGGAGGCCCTGAGCCCGGCCCACCGCGAGGAGGTCCGCAGGCAGCCGCGTCAGCAGCAGGAGAAGCTGGCCGCCGCCTGGGAGGCCGAGCTCCGGGAGGACACCGACCTCGACACGCTGAGCGAGCTGTCGCCGGCCGCGGCGGAGAGCGAGGCGGCCCGGCGCGTCGTCGAGGGCAAGGGCTCCTAGCGCCGGCGCTCCGTGTCGAGGACGTGCGGCAGCCCGCGCCGCCACCGCTGCCGGTCCTCGGCCTTCAGCAGGGCGAACTCCGGCGGCTCGTAGCCGGCGAACGTCGGCACGTCCGGGACGCCTGAGGCTCCCGCCGCCTTCAGCACGCCCGCGGCCGCCCGCCGCCCGGCCTCGTTCGCCGTCTCCATCGACGTGAAGTCGACGTTGCTGTACGTGCGGACGTAGTCGGCCGCCAGGAAGAGGTTCGCGACGGCCGTCGAGGCCTCGGGGCGCAGGTCCCAGGAACCGGCGGTGTTCATCAGGAAGGGGTCGTCGTTGCGCAGGCCGCCGCGGCCGTCCTCGCTGATCGCCTCGTCCAGGTACCACGAGTGCAGGAGGCTGTCGTCCAGCCCCTCGCGGCCGTTGCCCTCCAGGTGGGCGCGCATCTGCGCCCACACCTCGCGGGCCACTTCGGCCCGGGTGCACTGCCGGGCCGGCCGGCCGTAGAGCATGCCGGGCGTCTCCCAGTCCGAGACGTCCACGGACAGCACGTCCCGGACCGTGCCGTCGCCCCACGTGCGCGCGAACGGGGCGCGCCAGAACTGCCCCTGGGCGACCGACACCAGCTTCCACGGGGAGTCGATGTGGGCGACGTGCCCCCGGATGCCGGGCGCGGGGCGCCGCAGGAAGTACTGGATGCCGTTGCACCACGTCTGCTCCAGCCCGTCCATGGCCGCCAGCCGCGGATCCGCCGCGCGCAGCGCGCCGTTCCACAGGCGGGACGCACGGTCGGACGGCACCGCGGCGACGAACCAGTCGGCCTCGATGCGCCCCCGCCCTCCCGACCGCGTACGGGCCCGGGCAGCGGCGATCCGGCCGCCGCGCACCTCCAGGCCCTCGACCGTGCAGCCGAAGTCGAACCGGACGCCCAGCGAGCGCAGGTGCTCCGCCCACGGGTCGAGCCACGCCTCGCTGGTGGGGCCGTTGAAGATGCGGGTGAAGGGCCCGTCGCTGCCGCGCCCGGCCAGGTTGAGGAGGATCGCCTCCAGCCCCTGGCCGCAGGTGCGGGCGCTGGCGGTCGCGGGCCTCAGGGCCTGCAGGATGTGCACGCCGCCGCCGAACAGCTTCCGGTAGTCCTCCGACATCCGCTCGGCGCGGATGAAGTCCCACCAGCCCACCCGCTCCCACTGGCCGAAGCGCCGCTCGTCGCAGCTGGTGAACAGCATCACGGCCTGCTCGGCGAAGAACAGCGCCTCGGCCGGCGGCAGGCGCAGCGACTCCGCCAGCAGCCCCGCCAGCGACTTCACCAGCAGCCCCGTGCCGGAGAGGGAGGGCGTCCAGGGGGCGACGGGCACGGGGATGTCGGGGCGGGACCCGGTGCGGGCCACCAACGTCCACGGCACGGTGGTCAGATTGCCGAAGGCGGTGCCGCCGCCGGGGAGCGGGATGCGGCGCAGGGTGTCGGGCAGGTTGTGGTAGAAGCCGAACACGCCGCGGTGGCCGTGCTCCCCGGGCAGGTCGCGGCGGCCGCCGGTGCCCGTGTGCGGGACGAACAGGGACCGGGCCTTCCCGCCGGGCACGGAGCGCCGCTCGTGGACGGTCACGTCGAAGCCGCGCTCGGCGAGCTCGTGCGCGGCGGTCATGCCGCCGACGCCCGCGCCCAGCACGGCCACGCGGCGCCCGCTGCCGGGCCCGCCGCGCCGGTGGGCGGCGAGGGCGGGTGCCGGGACCCCGGTCGCGATCCCCGCGGCGCCGGCCGTTGCCGCAGCCGCTGCCGCGTATCGCAGTACGTCCCGGCGTTCGGTCATCCGCGTGCGCCTTTCCCCCGTGCGGCCTGAGGCCTGCGGCCCGTGCGATCCGTGCGGCGATGACGCTACGCACCCGGCGCGGCGCCGGTGACGGCAATGCGAGCGGCTCCACCGATCGGGGGGTGATTCGCACGTATTGCCCTGTGCTGCCTGGGTCGCTCGTATTGCCTGGGCGGCAAGTCGCCGTGGTTTCCGGTGGGGCCGGCCACTCCGCGGAGGAGG
>NZ_JBPQTW010000404.1:0-2404 GCF_051386535.1 Streptomyces sp. URMC 127 | reverse complement strand
GGCGCCGGGACCGGCGGGGGCCCGCTGCACCTCGGCCCCTCGCGGGTCACCCACGCGAACCCCGCCTCGGCCTGCCAGCCCGGCTCCTCCTCGGACCTCGTCCTGCTGCCCGACGGCCGGATGCGGCGCGACTTCGCCGACTCCGGCACGAAAGACGCCTCACTGGTCTACCGGAAAACCGGCTGATACCCGAAGATCACCTGAACGCGACGGCGCCCCCGTGGCCGAAAGCCACGGGGGCGCCGTGCATCCGCAGCGTGCCTGCGCGCGGTGCGTTCAGAGCGCTGCGCCTGAGAGCAGTGTGCCTACGAAAGGAACGAGTTGATCTCGATCGTCTCGTCGCGGCCCGGGCCCACGCCGATCGCGGAGATCGGCGCGCCCGACATCTCCTCCAGCGCCTTCACGTACGCCTGCGCGTTCTTCGGCAGGTCCGAGAAGGTCTTCGCCTTGGAGATGTCCTCGCTCCAGCCCGGCAGCATCTCGTAGACCGGCTTCGCGTGGTGGAAGTCGCTCTGGCTGTAGGGCAGCTCCTCGACCCGCTTGCCGTCGATCTCGTACGCGACGCAGACCGGGATCTGCTCCCAGCCGGTGAGCACGTCGAGCTTGGTGAGGAAGAAGTCCGTCAGGCCGTTGACGCGGGTGGCGTAGCGGGCGATGACCGCGTCGAACCAGCCGCAGCGGCGGTCGCGGCCGGTGGTCACACCGCGCTCGCCGCCGATGGTGCGCAGCGCCTCGCCGTCCTTGTCGAACAGCTCGGTCGGGAACGGGCCGGCGCCGACGCGCGTGGTGTAGGCCTTGAGGATGCCGATCACGCGGTTGATCTTCGTCGGGCCCACGCCCGTGCCCGTGCAGGCGCCGCCCGCGGTCGGGTTGGAGGAGGTGACGAAGGGGTACGTGCCGTGGTCGACGTCGAGCAGCGTGCCCTGGCCGCCCTCGAAGAGGACGACCTTGCCCTCGTCGATGGCGTTGTTGAGGATCAGCGTGGTGTCCGCGACGAACGGCTTGATCTGCTCGGCGTAGCCCAGCAGCTCGTCGACGATCTGGGCGGCGTCGATCGCGCGGCGGTTGTAGAGCTTCGCCAGGATCTGGTTCTTGAAGTCGAGGGCCGCCTCGACCTTCTGCGTCAGGATCGACTCGTCGTAGAGGTCCTGGACGCGGATGCCGACGCGGTTGATCTTGTCCGCGTAGGTCGGGCCGATGCCGCGGCCGGTGGTGCCGATCTTCCGCTTGCCGAGGAAGCGCTCCGTCACCTTGTCGACCGTCGTGTGGTACGGCGTGATCAGGTGGGCGTTACCGCTGAGGAGCAGCTTGGACGTGTCGACGCCGCGCTCGTTCAGCCCGCTCAGCTCGGAGAGCAGGACCGCCGGGTCGACGACCACACCGTTGCCGATGACCGGGGTGCACCCCGGCGAGAGGATCCCGGAAGGGAGGAGGTGCAGCGCGTATTTCTGGTCGCCGACGACCACCGTGTGGCCGGCGTTGTTGCCACCTTGGTAGCGCACCACATAGTCCACGGATCCACCGAGGAGGTCGGTGGCCTTTCCCTTGCCCTCGTCACCCCACTGAGCACCGAGCAGCACAAGTGCGGGCACAGGCGTACACCCCTTCCGGGCGGGGCATGTCCAACGTGCGTGGTGGTGTCACCCCGCTTGCTCAGGGCGTACACCACCGCTAGAGCCGTCGAACCGGTGCCCCGGATAGACGAAGCCCCTGGCGCAACAGCGACAGGGGCTCTTGCACCGAGAGATTACCGAATATTTCGCTCGGGGGACGAACAGAAAGACCCAGGGCCCCGGGTCGCGACCGGGGGTCCGGGGGTCGTGCCCCGGGAAAAACAGCACCTGAGGAAGGACCGAGGTGTCGGCTCCAGACCCTGGCGAGCAGGCTCTGCTCGTGGTCATCGACCCGGTCGCCCGCCGCGTGGACGGCGAGTCCGTACGGATCGCGAGGGACGTGCTCCGCGGCGGCGCGGCGACCAAGATCTGTCTGCCGGAAGGGCCGGAGGAGGTCGAGCGCGCCCTGGCCCGGCGCGGCCGGCGGCGGCCGGTCGTCATCGGCGACGACCGCGCCCTGCTGCACGTGGTGACCGTCCTGCACCGCCGCCGCGAGCTGGCGGACGTGCCGGTGTCCGCCGTCCCCGTGGGGCCCCTGCCGGCCGTCTCCGTGGCCCGGGCGCTCGGGGTGCCCCTGGGGCCCGTCGCGGCCGCCCGGGCCGTCCTGGACGGCATGGAGCGGCCTCTGGACCTGCTCGTGGACGACAGCGGCGGTGTCGTCCTCGGTGGGGTGTGGATTCCGGGCGGCGGGTCGGAAGCGGGCGAAGGACCGGCGGAGGCGGCTGGGCCGAACGGGTCTGCGGAGGCGGGTGAGGGCGATACGGAGGGGGCTGATCCGGTGGGTGCGGGCG
>NZ_JBPQTW010000403.1:0-2449 GCF_051386535.1 Streptomyces sp. URMC 127 | reverse complement strand
GCCGGCGAGGAGCTGGAGCACCTCGCCGTCTTCGCCGAGGCCGCCCGCCGCCACGGCAAGCTCTTCGCGGTCAACGACCGCGCGGACGTCGCCCACGCCTCCGGCTCCGGCGTCCTGCACCTCGGCCAGGGCGACCTGCCGGTGCCCGCGGCCCGCGCGATCCTCGGCGAGGAGGTGCTGATCGGCCGGTCGACGCACGCCGAGGCCGAGGTGGACGCCGCGGCCGCCGAGCCCGGCGTGGACTACTTCTGCACCGGCCCCTGCTGGCCGACCCCCACCAAGCCGGGCCGCCACGCCCCCGGCCTGACCCTGGTCCGCCACGCGGCGGCCCTGGGCACCGAGCGCCCCTGGTTCGCCATCGGCGGCATCGACGCGGGCAACCTCGACGAGGTGCTCGACGCGGGCGCCCGCCGGATCGTCGTGGTCCGTGCGATCACCGAGGCGGACGATCCTGGCGAGGCCGCGGCGCAGCTGGCCGAGCGGGTCCGCGAGCGCCTCTGAGGGCCGCGCACGCCGCGAGAGTGTCAAAAAAACATGAAGAACCCGTCCGGCATGCGGACGGGAGACGGGCCTATCGGGCAAATCGCAAAAGTGGGATTGGGGGCCGCGGGAACCGCTGGTTAACTAGCCGGTATGGCCCTTGGCACCGCCTCCACCAGGACAGACCGCGCGCGCACGGTGCGTGAGCTGCTCGCCTCCGGCGAGCGGTCGTATTCGTTCGAGTTCGCCGCCCCGAGGTCCGAGAAGGGCGAGCGCACCCTCTGGGACGCCATCCGCCGGATCGAGGCCGTCGGCCCGACCTTCGTCTCCGTCACCTACGGCGCCGGCGGATCCTCCCGCGAGGGCACCGTGCGGGTGACCGAGCGGATCGCGACCGACACGACGCTCACGCCCGTCGCCCACCTGACAGCCGTCAACCACTCCAAGGCCGAACTCCGCAACATCATCGGCCAGTACGCCGACGTCGGCATCCGCAACATGCTGGCCCTGCGCGGCGATCCGCCCGGCGACCCCATGGGCGAGTGGGTGCGCCACCCCGAGGGCCTGCACTACGCCGCCGACCTCGTCCGGCTCATCAAGGAGTCCGGCGACTTCTGCGTCGGCGTCGCCGCCTTCCCGGAGATGCACCCGCGCTCCACCGACTGGGACACCGACATCCGGCACTTCGTGGACAAGTGCCGCGCGGGCGCGGACTTCGCCATCACGCAGATGTTCTTCTACCCCGAGGACTACCTGCGGCTGCGCGACCGCGTCGCCGCCGCCGGCTGCGACACCCCGATCATCCCCGAGGTCATGCCCGTCACCAACGTCCGTCAGATCGAGCGGTTTGCCCAGCTCAGCAATGCCGCGTTCCCGCCCGCGCTGGCCGAGAGGATCCTCGCGGTCAAGGACGACCGGGCCGCTGTACGCTCGATCGGGATCGAGTACGCCACGGAGCTGTGCGCTCGGTTGATGGCCGAGGAGATTCCCGGGCTGCATTTCATTACCCTGAACCACTCCACGGCGACGCTGGAAATCTACGAGAATCTGGGACTGCACCAGCGGTCCTGACGGCCGGCCCCTCGAAGGGCTGCGGCCATTGAGAGGGGCGTAAATGGGCTGGACGGTCCTCTACATCGCGTTCGGCGTCGTCGCGCTCTGGCTGCTCGGCGAGGTGCTGCTGCAGTACAAGGCGCGACTGCGCTGGCGCCTCCTCGCCTTCGCCGGGTTCCTCGGCGTCGTCGCGGGGGTCGTCATCCCGTCCGTCGCGGTCATCGCGGTGGGCGCGGTGGCGTTCGCCATCGGGCAGACGTATGTGACGCTCTCCTTCCGCCGGGGCTTCTCCCGCGGCTGGGCGCTCCGCCGCGGCGACGACGGTGCGGAAGCGGCGGGGAGTGGTGAATCCGGCAGATCCGGTAAGTCCGGCAAGTCTGCCAAGTCTTCTCAGTCCGGCAAGTCCGGAAGGGGTGTCAAGTCCGGTAAGCGCGCCGGGAAGGCCGCCGCCGAGGACGACGGCGCGCAGGAGCCGCGCGCCGGCCGGCGCCGCAGGGGCGAGAGCGCGGAAGCCCCGCCCGCCCCGCAGCCTCCTCTGATGTCGTCCGCCCCGCCGCTCGACGAGACCGCCGCCATGCCCGCCGTCCCCCCGCTCCCGGAGCCCGCGGACGACCCCGGCGCGCCCCCCCCCCCCCCCCCCCCCCCCCCCCCCCCCCCCCCCCCCCCCCCGACCCGGGGGGAACCACCCGATGTCCGCCACCGCCCGCCGCCGCCTCGCCGATGCCCGGCTCTACCTGTGCACCGACGCCCGCAAGCGCCAGGGCGACCTGCCGGAATTCCTCGACGCGGTCCTCGCCGGCGGTGTCGACATCGTCCAGCTGCGCGACAAGGGCATGGAGGCCGGCGAGGAGCTGGAGCACCTCGCCGTCTTCGCCGAGGCCGCCCGCCGCCACGGCAAGCTCTTCGCGGTCAACGA
>NZ_JBPQTW010000402.1:0-2481 GCF_051386535.1 Streptomyces sp. URMC 127 | reverse complement strand
CCACCCCGCCCCGCCCTGCGGTCGCCCACGCCGGCCTCGTGTGCGCGGCCGGTTATATAGGGGTCCGGTCGCCGGAGCCGGCGCGGGGCCGGCTGCCCGCCTTGTCGGAGGCTATGAGCATGCTCACGCCGAGGACGGCGAGCACGATGCTCGCGTAGATCTCGTAACCGTCGAGGAAGCCGAGGTGGCGCACCACGACCCCGTACCGGAACCAGCCGGTGAGGGCGTGGACGATGCCGCCCAGGCCCTGCAGCGCGAGGATGAACCCGAGGATCTCGAACGTCTTCTTCATGCCTGCCATGCTCGGGCCGCCGCCCGGCCCCGGTCATCGCCCGGAAGGCTGCGTCAGCACCGACCGAAGCAGCGTTCCGCAGCCCCCGCAGCATCCAAAGTCTCGTCCTCCACGACTTTGGTACACGACCGCTGTCCGGCACCCCCGCCGCCTCCTCCGGGTCAGTAAATTGGCTGTTCATGGACGGGATGGCAGAAGCGATGACGGAGGAGCGGCCGCGCTCGGCGCGCAGCTTGCGCGACTGGTGCGTGGACATCCTCTGCCTCGCGCTCGCGGCCGTGATCGGCATCCTGTCCGCCGACGCCCTGGGCCGGGCCCCGGATGTCTCGGAGGCGCTGCTCCTCGCCGACCAGGTCGTGGGCGCCCTCGCCTGCGTCGCCCTGTGGATGCGCCGCCGGTGGCCGGTGCCCCTGGCCGTGACCCTCGTCGTGGTCAGCACGGTGGTGCCCCCGGCCTCCGGAGCCATGCTGGTGGCGGTGTTCACCGTGGCGGTGCACCGGCCGTTCCGGACCGCGGCCGCCGTCGGAGGGCTCGCCCTGCTCAGCGAGCCCCTTCAGGCAGCCGTCCGCCCCGACCCCGACCTGCCCTTCCTCGCCGCGACGGCCACGGGCGTGCTGCTGGTCTCCACCGTCATCGGCTGGGGCATGTTCGTCCGGTCCCGGCGCCAGCTGGTCCTGTCGCTGCGCGAGCGCGCCCGGCGCGCCGAGTCCGAGGCCCGGCTCCGCGCCGAGCGGGCCCAGCGCCTCGCCAGAGAACGCATCGCCCGCGAGATGCACGACGTCCTCGCGCACCGGCTGTCACTGCTGTGCGTGCACGCGGGCGCGCTGGAGTTCCGGCCGGACGCGCCGCCCGCGGAGGTCGCCCGGGCCGCCGGGGTGATCCGCGACAGCGCCCACCAGGCTCTGGAAGAGCTGCGCGAGGTGATCGGGGTGCTACGCGCCCCCGGCGCGGACGGCGGCGGCGACCGCCCGCAGCCCACGCTGGCGGCGCTGGAGGAGCTGGTGGAGGAGTCCCGGCAGGCGGGCATGGAGGTGCTGCTCGACCAGCGCGTGACCGACGCCGCCACGGTGCCGGACGCCACGGGCCGCACGGTGTACCGGATCGTTCAGGAGGCACTGACCAATGCCCGTAAGCACGCCGGAGGAGCCGAGGTGAGCGTCCGGGTGGAGGGCTCCCCGGAGGCGGGCCTGACGGTGGAGGTCACCAACCCGCCGGTCGGCAAGCCCGCCGCATCAGGCAAGCCTGCCGAGCCGGGTGAACGGGGCACGGAAGACGGACCGAGCGAGCGCGGCGGGACGGACGGGGCTGCTGCACGGAGCGGCGCCTCCGTGCCCGGTTCCGGGCAGGGCCTCATCGGGCTGACCGAGCGTGCCGCCCTCGCAGGCGGCCGCTGTTCGCACGGCCCGACCCCCGACGGCGGCTTCCGCGTCCACGGCTGGCTACCGTGGCGGCCATGAACGCCCCGCAGCACCCGCACGGCCCCGGGCATCCCCAGCACCCGGCAGCCCCGGGCGAGCCCGGCTCGCCGCACGTCCCGCCGATCCGGGTCCTGCTCGTCGACGACGACCCGCTGGTGCGCGCCGGCCTGTCGTTCATGCTGGGCGGCCTGCCCGACATCCGCATCGTCGGCGAGGCCGCTGACGGCACGGAGGTGGCCGCGCTCGTCGACCAGCACACGCCGGACGTCATCCTGATGGACATCCGCATGCCGGCCATGGACGGCCTGGCCGCGACCGAGGAGCTGCGCCGCCGCGAGCAGGCCCCGGAGGTCATCGTCCTGACCACGTTCCACGCCGACGAGCAGGTGCTGCGGGCCCTGCGCGCCGGGGCGGCGGGCTTCGTCCTCAAGGACACCCCGCCGGCCGAGATCGTCGCGGCGGTGCGCCGCGTGGCGGCGGGAGAGCCGGTCCTCTCCCCCGCCGTGACGCAGCAGCTGATCACCCGGGTCACGGGCCATGAGCAGAAGCAGGAGCGGGACACCCGGGAAGACCGGGCCCGGGCGCGGCTGGCCCTGCTCAACGACCGGGAGCGGGCCGTCGCCGTGGCGGTGGGCCGCGGGCAGTCCAACGCGGAGATCGCCCGCGCGCTCTATCTGAGCGTGGCCACGGTCAAGACGCACGTCTCGCGCATCCTCACCAAGCTTGACCTCAACAACCGGGTCCAGATCGCCCTGCTCGTCCATGACGCGG